>JAFPDB010000130.1 GCA_017390085.1 Bacteroidales bacterium
ACAGGATATCAATAAAAATCAGCCCCTCCGAGAAGCGCTCTTTTGCCGTTCCGGAGGGACCGTTACCGTTTGGGGCGTGGGATAGCCGCTCAGCCGCCAACAAACTCGTCGAGAATCTCGATCTGCCTGTTCTTGGGGGCCTCCGCCAAATGGCGCGCGGCATTGGTGTAGAAAGAGTATTGGGCCACCTTGTTGCGATGCGTGGTGATGAAATTCGGCAACTTCGTCTTGGCGTGCGCCGCCTCGGAGTGGAGGGCGAGCAGGCAAGGGATTATGTCTTTGCGCCCGTAGACCTCATTGAAAGCGTCGGTAATGACCTCCTCGATTCGCCCGTCGGGGGTCTTGCCCTGCTGATGGTGGACCGTCACCCGGCGCACGGCCTCGCGCTGCGTCTCCGAGATGTGGAGCTTTGCCAAGACTGTGTCGTAGCCCGACTTAGTCGAGAGCGTCGAGTCTTTGGGGAAATTGGCCTGCACGAAGCAGAATATCGCCGCGATGCCGCAGATGATGGTCTCGTCGTCGGTAAAGCCCTCGAGCGAGGCGAGAACCCTGACTCGCGACAACATGTCGTCGAAACGCCTCCTGACGTTCTCCGAAGCGCCGGCCAGGATAGTCTTGCGGACACGCTCCTCGAAGTCGTGGATGCGGAGAATCTGTAGCTTGCGTAGCAAAGACTCGTTGGGCTTGCAGGTGGTGCCGGGCTGGCAGTACTCCTCCTTCAGCCTCGTGACGAAATACATATCCATCTCGCCCTTATACTTGACGGGCATCTTGCCGCGATATTCGCACTCGAAGAAGTCGCGCACCCTCTGGTACGTGCTCTCGCTTATGTTGACGCGGCCCGCCTCGCCGCCGCTCTCCATACGGCTCGCGGTGTTGACGGTGTCGCCCCAGATGTCGAACACCTTCTTGATGTTGCCGAGGTGGGCCGACATGACCGGGCCTGTGTTGATGCCCACCCTTATGTTCCAGAAGCCCTCTTTGCTCGCCCTTCGCTCCTCTATGTAGTCGATCATCTCCAGACCTACGAGCACGACCTCTATGGGGTTGGCGCTGTCGATGTCGGGCACACCGCCGGCGCACATGTAGGCGTCGCCGATTGTCTTTATCTTCTCGACGCCGTATTTCTCCACAAGCTCATCGAAATAGATGAAATTGCGATCCAGCTCGTCGACGAGCTTCTCGGGGTCCTTATGGGCCGCTATTTTCGTGAAGCCTTGAATATCAGTGAACAAGACAGTAGCGAACTCGTACTTGCGCGACTTTCGGACGTTGCCCTCCGACTCGCTGAGCTTCTGCTTGGCGGCATCGAGCTCGCGCCTTTGCCGGCGCAAGACGAGACTCGCCACGATGCTCACGCCCGCCACGAGGACGAGCCCCGCGATCAGGGCCACCACCCAACGGGGGACGCCGCTCCCCGTGTAGATCATCCGCAGCCGGAACTCCGACCCGTTGGCGGACGTCACTACGAGCGACGACCCGTCGGCCCCGGCGTCCGTCATGACGGCGAACCAGCCGTCGGCGGTCGTGGCGCGGAAAAGGGTGTCGCCCGAACCCGACACTTGCGCGACGCCATAGGGCGGCACGAAAGAGGGGTCGGCACCCCAAACCACCCTCATGTAGCGGCGGGAGAATTCGACGGCCGTATCGGGGCGCGCGCCACCCACCACGGTGGGCGGGACAAGGAAAACATCTGAAGGGTTGGAGGCGCAAGCAGGCTGTCCCGAGAGCGTCAAAAACAGGGAGGCCGCGGCCGCTGACAGGCTCCAGGCTCTGTTTGTTCTTTGTGGCATCAGGTTGATAATTTCCCGCAATTTACTTTTTTTTATGATACAGATGTAGTAATTTTAATCAGTTTTTATGTGGATAAATAAAATTACCCAATACGGTGGAGCGATAGTCCACCTGTCGAAGTGATTCCCATTAAGAACATACACAAATTTTACAACCTTTAACGCACAACGCTCAACAAAAAGTAAGCTTCCATGGAGAATATCATCGTACCCTACGACTTCACTGAGAAAGCCGACTGCGCAGTAAAACACGCGGCCGTCGTGGCCCGCAACATGAAAGCGGAGGTCGTCCTCCTCCACATCGTCAAAAAAGAGGCTCAGAGCGAAGAGGCCGCCCAAAGGCTTGACGGCACCGCCGCCCAAGTGGCGCAAGACGAGAACGTCGCCTGCCGCTACATCGTCCGCGAGGGCAGCATCTTCACCACCATCAACGAGGTCGTCGACGAAGAGTCGAGCGCGCTCGTCGTCATGGGCACCCACGGCATGAAGGGCATGCAGAAAATCACCGGCAGCTGGGCCCTGAAAGTCATTGTCGGCTGCCACGTCCCCTACCTTATCGTCCAGAAAGACCCCGAGTACGCGACCCCCATCCGAGTCCTCTTCCCAGTCGACTACAAGCTCGAGACCAAAGAGAAACTCAAATGGATGCCCCTGCTCAGCTACGTGGGCAAGCTCAAAGTGGTCTTCCTCGGCCAGCAAGGCAACGGCCCGATGTTCGACAACCCGACTCGCGCCAACATGAACTTCTGCAAGCACTACGCCGAGGAGCTCAACATCGACTGCGAGGCCGTCTGGACCGACGAGAAAGAGTCATTCCTCAAGATGTCGCTCAAGTACTGCGAGGAGAACAACATGGACATCATCATGATCACCACGACCCGCGACATCGCCTTCCACGACTACCTTCTCGGCGCCTACGAGCAGACCATCATATCCAACAGCGCCGGCGTTCCCGTCTTCGTGGCCAACCCGCGCCCCGACGTCAAGCTATCCTACTCCAACTTCTAAAAACAGAAGCGTTACCGCCCCCGCTGAGCCGGGTGGCGACAACATATGGAAAGGCATCCCCCGCAGGCTACTGATAACGCCCGCGGGGGATGCCCCTTTTTTACCCGCCCGTCGCGGAGGCTCGACACTCTCCATTTGGCAAAGAATTACGATATTTGTCGCCGAGAGACACCTTCCTCTTTTTAAGACACTATGATTGAAAGCCCGCGACCTACACTCCTATTCGCAACCCACAACCGCAACAAAGCGGCCGAAATTGCGCGCATGACGGACAGGTACGACCTCCTCACACTCGACGACGCCGGCGTCACGGCCGACATCCCCGAAACAGCCACCGACCTCGCGGGCAACGCGCTCATCAAAGCCCGATTCCTCCACAGCCTCACGGGCCAAGCCTGCTTTGCCGACGACACCGGCCTCGAGGTAGACGCCCTCGGCGGCGAACCCGGCGTCAGGACCGCCCGCTACGCCGGCCCCGAGTGCGACCCCGACCGCAACATCGACAAGCTGCTCGCCGCCCTCGAGGGCGAGACGTTCCGCCGCGCGCGCTTCCGCACCGCCATAGCCTTCATCGACGAGGACGGCAGCGAGACGATGTTTGAAGGAGTGTGCGAGGGGGCGATAGCCAACGGGCGCAAGGGCGACGGCGGATTCGGCTACGACCCCATATTCCAGCCCGAAGGGCATCACGGACTCACTTTCGCCCAGATGACGATGGAGGAAAAGAACAAGGTGAGCCATCGGGGCAAAGCCCTCCGCGCGCTCGTCAGATTCCTCAACGAAAAGCGATGAAACAACTTGCCGCAGCACTCACGGCGGCCACCCTGGCCATCTCAGCGCCAACAGCCCGCGCACAATGGACACAGCACACGTCGTTCGACGGCACTACTATGACAGCCGAAGTCGGCGGCTTGCGCATAGCCGGCAACTCGCAAGGCCTCGTGGTGCGCGACGAGGCGCAAGGCCTGACGCAGACCCTCAACAAGACCAACTACCTGACGCAAGGCGGAATCTCCGCCATAGGCACAGACGGCAGGCGCCTCGTGGTGGGTTACTCCGACGGCGGGATCGACATTATCGACCTTGAGGACCGCCACACCACGAACATCCCCGAGCTGCGCAACAACGGCCGCCTGACTCAAAAGAAAATCAACAGCATAACCCCGGCGGGGCGATTCTGCTACCTTGGCTTCGCAAGCGGCATACTGGAGCTCGACACACACCGCGACGAAGTACGCTCCTCATGGGGAGTCACGACGTGCGGCGTTAGCGTGACGGACGTGGCGTTGGCCGGCGGCTACATATACGCCGCCACGTCGGCCGGCATATACCGCGCCAAGAGCGACAGCCGCATCCTTGAAGACGCCGCGCAATGGTCGCTCATGGGCTCGCCGAGCGGCAACGCCCTCAAACTCGAATCGCGCGCCGACACCGTTTTCGCGGCCGTGGGCAGCTTGGGCAGCAACGCGGAAATATGGAAAATCGTCGACGGGCAAGCTTCGAAAGTGCTAAGCATCGGAACGTTCCGCCACATGAGCGAGAGCGGCGGCAAGATGATCGTCACGCAGAATGGCGCGGTGAACATCTACGGCCCCGACTGGCGACGCGAAGCCCAGGTGACGAAAATCGGGAGCTCCGGCGGGACCTACGCCGTCCAGGCCCCGGCCTTCCGGCAAGCCCGCGCGACCAAGGGCGGCGACCTGCTCATTGCCGACTACAACGAGTGCCTCGTCATCTCGGACACGGGCGGAAATGGCCGCGCGTATAAACCCAACGGCCCTCGCGGCAACATCCACTCCGCGATAATAACCGCGGGCGACGTGGTCTACGTGGCCGGGCCGGGCCGCTCGTCCTACTTCAACAACCAAGGCAACCCCGCGTCGGTCAGCATCTTGCGCGACGGAGTGTGGAAAGAGAGCCACCTCTCGTGGGCCAACAGTCGCGAGCCGTGCTTCCTGACGTCGAACCCGTCTGACGACGAGGAGGTGTATCTCTCTACATGGGGAACGGGCGTGTTCCGCATCGCCGCCGACACCATTGGCGAGCATTATTCGGCCGCCAACTCGACGATGAAAGACATCTTTGGCGGCAAATGGTACACCCGCACCGACGGCATAGCAATGGACAAGACAGGAAACCTGTACGTCATAGCCTGCCAAGTCGACACGGGAATCAACGTCAGGACGCCCGACGGCGAGTGGTACGGCTACACCTACGGCCCGTTCGGCAATGCCCACTCCTACAGGCGCATAGCCATGACACCCAACGGCAACGTCTGGGTCGGGGCGTCGCGATTAGACAACTCATATTACGGGGTGTTCAACATAAACGGCACGCCCGAGACCCCCGACGACGACCGTTACATGGGCAGCCGCGCCACGACAAGCGACCCTCAGTACGTCGGTGAGCTTTCGCTGACCGACGCTGAGACCGGCGAACTGGTCAGCAGCTACGCCACGGCCTTTGCAGCCGACGCCGATGGCGACGTGTGGGTGGGGACAGTGAGCGGCCCACTTGTCACTCACGACAACAAGACAATGCTCAACACGGGCGTCGCGCAATTCAACCGCATCAAGCAGCCACGCAACGACGGCACCAACCTGGCCGACTACCTCCTGGACGGCGTGGAAATCAACCAGATAGCAGTCGACGGTGCCAACCGCAAATGGATAGCCACGGCCACTGACGGCGTCTACCTTGTAAGCCCGGACGGCAAAAAGACCATCCTCCACTTCACGGCCGCCAACAGCCCCCTGCCCTCCGACGAGGTGCTCGACATGGCAATCAGCCAGCGCGACGGCGAAGTTTACTTCGTCACGGCCAACGGAATAGCCTCCTACAGATCGGACGCCACGACGGCGAGCAAAGACTTCTCGCAAGCGCGCATATACCCGAACCCCTACAAGATAGGCGGCGCGGCCGAATACGTGACGATCGACCAGATTGCGCTCGACACCGACATCCGCATAACCGACGCATCGGGAGCGAGAGTATGGCGCGGCAAAAGCGTCGGCGGCACGGCGCGATGGGACGGCCGCCGCGACGACGGGCGGCTGGCGTCGGCTGGCGTCTACATCGTCTGGATGACGAGCCCGGACGGCGAAATGAGAGCGGCAGGCAAAATCCTCATCACACGATAGTCACAAACCACACAAGCCATAATGACATACGAATATACGCCTGTTGGCGTTTGCAGCAAGAGATTCATAATTGAGATTGACGACAACGGGCGTATTGCCCATGCCGAAGTATGGGGCGGGTGCCACGGCAACCTTCAGGGCATCTGCCGCCTCATCGAGGGCCGCAAGGCCGACGAGGTTATAACCACCCTGGAGGGCATCCGGTGCGGCAACAAGCCGACCTCCTGCCCCGACCAGATAGCCCTGGCCCTGAAAGCCATAACCAGCCGCAAGGCGTAAGCCCCGTAGAAGAGCGATGGAGAGAGTATTCCTGATCGGCTACATGGGGTGCGGCAAGAGCACCATTGGCCGCTACATAGCCAAAGACATGGGGTGGCGTTTTATCGACATGGACGACTACGTCGAGAGCCGCATAGGCTGCACGATAAGCCAATACTTCGCCACGAAGGGCGAGCAGGCGTTCCGCGAGGCCGAGGCCGAGACCCTGAAGAGCCTGTCGGAGGAGAAGAACGTGGTCGTGGCCACGGGTGGCGGCTCGCCCTGCCACTTCGACAACATGGACGTTATGCGCGCAGCCGGCCTGACCATCTACATAAAGGTCGAGCCGTCGGTCCTGGCCAAGAGGCTTAAAGGCGCGAAAGCCCAGCGCCCGATCATAGCCCAGAAGAGCGACGACGAGCTGGAGGCGTTCATAGCGGGGCAACTGGAAACCCGCGAGCCCTTCTACTCGCGGGCGGAGATGAGCGTTGACGGCGAACGCCTTCCCTTCTCGGCCTACAAGCCATTCATCGAGACCTTCGCGGCGATGAAATAGGCAAAAGAATCTCGAATCATACACACTGTGCTATAAAAGGAAAAATGGCAAGAATAGCGGCACTGTTCGACCTCGACGGCGTGGTCCTGGACACGGAGCGCCAGTACGACATCATTTGGGGTCGAATAGGCAAGAAGTACCACCCCGAGACGCCCGGCTTCGCGAAGCAGATTAAGGGCATGACACTTGAAAGCATTTTAAACACTCATTTCCCGGCACCCGAAGCGCGGAAAGAGGTGGAGCGGATGCTCTACGACTTCGAGGCCAAGGAGATGAAATACAAATACGTCGCCGGAGCCCATTCGTACATAATCTCACTGAGGAACGTGGGCGTCCAGACGGCCGTCGTAACTAGCTCGAACAACGACAAGATGCGCGACGTGAGGGCCCACATGGAGAACTTCGACAGCCTGTTCGACACGATAGTCACGGCAGAGCTCACCCCCCGCTCGAAGCCCGAGCCCGACTGTTTCCTGAAGGGTGCCGAGCTGCTGGGCCGCGCCGCCGACGAGTGCGTGGTCTTTGAGGACTCGCTAAACGGAATCCGCGCGGGGCGGGCTGCGGGGATGCTGACCGTCGGGCTCTCAACGACGTTCGGGCGCGAGCGCGTGGCGGAGCTGGCCGACATCGTCATAGACGATTTCGTGGGCGTAGCCCCCGAGCGATTTTTCAATATCGAGACAATAAACAGAGACCTATGAAAAAGACCTGGGCGGCAGTGGCCGCCATGACCATGCTATGGGCTACGCCCATGACGTCGGAGGCCGAAGATTCGGCGCTTCCTTCCGCGGCTCCCGCTCCCGCCACCCGCTCGTCGACGTTCAACGTCGGGCAGGTGTACGTTGGCGGGCACATTGGATTCGCCATACCTACGGCAATAGGGCGGAGCGACGACGAGCTTTCGTTTCGCGACGTGGCGAAGACCGGCTTCGTGATTTACGGCGACGTGATGCGCCAGATGAACCAGAGCGTTGGCGTGGGCGCTGAGGCTGGCTTCCGCAGCTACGGCTATAACGACAATAAGACGTGGGCGAACTTGACTCGCTACGGCACGTTCGACGCCACGTATAGGGCTGTGGACCTGAACCTTACGGGCAAGTTGTTCTTCTCGCGCAACTCTGTTCGCCCTTTTCTTGGCGTCCTCGTGGGCGGTGAGCTTGTAATGAACACGGTGGATTTCACGCCGAACACGAAATATTCGGGCGTGATGAACGCGACGAAGTACGACAGCAAAGGGCTGTCGGCGGCGTTTGGCGTGATGACGGGGGCTTACTTCAAGGCTGGCAGGCGGACTCTGGCGAGCTTACAGTTGCGCCTGAACGTGGTGCCGCAGCTAAAGGACGGGACGATCTCTGTTGTGGGCGACAATGGCGATATCCAGAGCATTTCGCAAAACCCTCACGGCAACCAGACGAACATATCAGTGACGTTCGGCCTGCATATTGGCACTCAGCGCGACAATAGGCGATAGGCCCCAGACGCGAAGGTGTAACGGAGAGAGTCCCCGGGGAGCGTTTCCCGGGGCCTCTCTCAGGTATTGCGTGCCTGGGCTTGCAGGCGCGGTATTACTCTGTTGGGGTGATTATGATGCAGGTGTCGCTCTCGCAATAGAGGCTCGATTTGCCCATGGCGTATGCCCTGACTTCGGCCCCTGCTATTTCCTTGGAGAGGTATGAGCGGTAGAATTGGACGCTATATGATACTTCTGTGGAGTCGGAATTGAGGCTGAAAGAGAGTGGGGATTTGAGGAGTGCGCTCATGCGTTCGGGCTTTTTGCCTTCTTCGAACGGTGTTATGATGACTCCGTAGGTTTGGGCGTTCTGGACTCGGGGGAGCTTGACGGCGATTGTGCCGTCGGTGAATTGGAGTTTGGAGGGGGCTACGGCCGCGAGTGTGTCTTTCTCGGAGACGTTTATTTTCACTTGCGTGGATTGCGACTCTCCTGTTTTGGTGATTGCGGTGACGGTGTAGGTGCCGTTGAGCAGGAGGGTGTCGGCGTTGGTGAAGAGGCATTGCTCCTCGACGGTTTGGAATGTCCAGTCGTTGAATGGCTCCATGGGTAGGGATGTGTGGTCGTTTTTCATGGAGACGGTCTCGAGCTTATACTCCTCGTAGTTGGAGGAGACGGCGATGAAGGGGGTGTAGGTTCGTGTCTGGTCGGCGGTCTTGCCTTGAATGACGTAGCCTTGTACGGTAAAGCCGAAGTTTTGCTTTTCTTCGTCGAGGCAGGAGGTGGTGACGCAAGCGGCGAGCGCGGCTACCGCGAGGGGAAGTGTTTTTTTGAATGACATTTTGAGCAATTTGATGAGGTGGTTTTTGACCTTGCTAAGTTAATCAATATAGCCTGTCCGGGGTGTCTATGCAAAAAGCTTGCCAATGGCGGGTGGGGGTGGTGGGGGTTAAAAAGAGGCCCCCCGAGGTTTTTGGCCAGCGGGGGGCGTTTATTGGGTGTCGTGATTATGAGTCCTGCCACTCTTTAGGCGAGGGCGAAGCGGATCATGGCAACGGGCTTGACTTGGGGGTTGAGCTTGGCGAGGTAGTCGCCGACGGAGAGTTTGCTCTCGTCGCCGTCGCCAGCGAAGAAGTTCTGCTGGAGGAGTGTGTTCTCTTTGAAGAACTTGGCGAGTCGGCCTTGGGCGATTTTGTCGAGCATGTTTTCGGGCTTGCCCTCGTTGCGCGCCATTTCTTTGCCGACTTCGAGTTCGTGGTCGATGGTCTCTTGGGGAACTTCCTCCTTGCTGATGGCAACGGGGGCCATGGTGGCGACCTGCATGGCGACTTTCTTGCCGGCCTCCGGGTCGATGGCTTGGTTGAAGCCTACGACTGCTGCGATTTTTTTGTTGTGGACGTAGCAGGCGATGTAGTCGGCGTCGATTTGCTTGTAGGCTGAGAGGTCGATTTTCTCGCCGATGACGCCAGTGAGTTCGTTGACTTTCTCGGCGACGGTGAGTCCGTCGAGCTGGAGTGCCTTGAGTGCGTCGAGGTCTGCGGGTTTGGCTTCGACTGCGAGGTCGAGGATTCCGTTGGCGAGTGTGAGGAATTTGTCGTTTGCGGCGACGAAGTCGGTCTCGGCGTTGAGGATGATGGCGGCGGCGTGTTTGCCATCGGCGGAAATCTTAGCAATTGCTACTCCGTCTTTAGCCTCGCGGTCGGCGCGCTTGGCGGCGACGAGCTGTCCGCGTTCGCGGAGTATGTCGCGTGCGCGGTCGAAGTCGCCGTTGGCTTCGGTGAGTGCTTTTTTGCAGTCCATCATGCCGGCGTTGGTGAGGTCGCGAAGTTTCTTGACGTCTTGTGCTGTGATTGCCATGGGTTTATGCTTTTATGGGGTATTTGAGGTTGGTGTTGGGATGTTGGTGTTAGAAAAAGACTCCCGCGCAGTGCCGAGCCTGGGCAGGGCGCTGGCGCGGGTGTCTTAACCAACATTATTAGTGCGTGATTTCTGGCAGGTTACTCAGCGGCTGGTGCTTCTGCTTGGGCCTCATCGGCAGCTGGGGCTTCTGCTTTGCGTGCTTTGCGAGCTCCGGTTTTGGGTGCCTGCTTTTTTTCCTTGGGCTGCTCCTCGTTGTCGTCGAGTTTCTCTGCTTTCCTTTCCTCGAGGCCCTCGCGGATGGCTTGGGTCATGATGTCGACGATGAGCTCGATGGATTTGGAGGCGTCGTCGTTGGCGGGGATTACGTAGTCGACGTCGGCAGGGTTGGAGTTGGTGTCGACCATGCCGAAGACTGGGATGGAGAGTCGGTTGGCTTCTTTGACGGCGATGTGCTCTTTGGTTACGTCGACGACGAACATTGCGGCGGGGAGGCGGTTGAGGTCGGCGATGGAGCCAAGGTTCTTGTTGAGTTTCTCACGCTGGCGGGAGATTTGGAGTCTTTCTCTTTTTGAGAGGTTGTTGAAGACTGGGTCAGCGATGAGTTTCTCGAGCGAGCCCATTTTTTTGACGGTCTTTCGGATGGTAGGGAAGTTGGTGAGCATACCACCCGGCCAGCGCTCAACGACGAAAGGCATTCCGACGGCGCCGACTTTGTCGGCTATGATGTCGCGAGCTTGCCTTTTGGTGGCTACGAAGAGGACTTTGCGACCGGATTTAGCGATTGACTTGAGGGCTTCAGCTGCCTCGTCGACTTTCGCTACAGTTTTGTGAAGATCGAGGATGTGGATTCCGTTTTTCTCCATGAAGATGTACGGCTTCATGGCGGGGTTCCACTTGCGCTTCAGGTGTCCGAAGTGGACGCCTGCGTCCAAAAGCTGATCGAAGCTTGTTCTTGACATTTTAGTCTATGATTTCTGGGGTTTACCTTCTGTTTCGTCAACCGGAGGGTAGGCATGGGGATTATGATGTTTATGC
>JAFPDB010000131.1 GCA_017390085.1 Bacteroidales bacterium
GATACGGCGATGACGGATGGCGCGAAAGCCCGGAGGTCGGTCTTGTGGGTTAGGGAGAGGAAACGCCCCCGGATGACGCTGCCCTTGCGGGGGAGCTGCACTCCCTCGTGGGCCTCGACAAGGACGCGATGGCCGTCGGAGGCGAGCAGGGCCACGAATTCGAGCGGGCGGGCGGCGGATGCGGAGTCGGGGAGGAGGGCTATGGCGTAACGCCTGTTGGCGAGCGTGGCATCTGAGATGGTGTCGCCCGAGAGGGTTAAGAACGTGAAGTCTGGCGCGGGGTTGCCGGCCGAGAGCCTCGAACGGACTTTGGCAAGGCGCGCCGCGAGGGCGAGGGCTTCGCGCCGCGAGCTAAGGTGGCTTGACGATGGGAATCGGGCTGCCATGCAATTGAGGCGGCGGGAGAGAATCTCATTGTCGGTCACGTCGTCGTAGAGGCCGTTGAGTCCGAGTATCGGGAGTGCGGCGACCGACGAGTCGGGCAGGGTGTTGAGGAGGGCGTCGGCCTCGGAGCGGGCGAGACGGCGGACGTGCGTAAGGCTGTCGGCCACGAGCCGTTTGCCTTCGGGTGTGGTGAGCGGCGCCGCAGTGAGCGCGGAGTCGGTGGCCGCTCTCAGTCGGCGGCGTAGCCTCTCGGCTGCGATGACTGCGGCGGATTCGGGGTCGGATGCCGTGAGGCTGTCGAGGAATTGGAACGTGCCGCAAAGACGTTGGGAGAGACGCTGCCGGACGACGACGGGCAGCGCGTGGTCTGCATCCCATCGAGCCACGTAGAGCCCTTCGGCCACGGTGTCGGTGGCGAGAGTGTAGACCCCATTGGCATCAGGTGTGATTGTGAACGGGACTGTGTCGGCAGCCGCCAATGGCGTGAAAACTAAGGGTTTGGACGTGGTCCGGTTGAGGTCGATGTAGATTCGCCCCTCAAAGCCGTCGCCCCCGCAGCCCGAGAAGAGCGCGGAGGCGGCCATGGCGAGTATGGCAAATGGGGGACGGGTCATTTGACGAGGGCGTCGATTGCGTCGTTGACCTGCTTGAAAGTGAAGCGGGCGAGAATTTTGTCCATCTTCTGGCGGATCTTGTCGTTGCAGAGGTTGCCGATGGAGCCCTCGTGGGTGTGGTTGATTTGTCCGTCGAACTCGAAATGGCCCTGCTCGATTTCGATGCCCACTTGGCGGTAGGCGTCGCGGAAGGGTGTGCCGGCGAGGGCCCTGCGGTTGACCTCCTCGACGCTGAAAGCGTATTTGTAGCGCGGGTCGTTCATGATCTGCTTCTCCACCTCGATGTTCTCGATGGCGTAGGTGGTGATGTCGATGCAGTCCTTGATTTCCTCGAAGAGTGGTATGAAGACCTCCTTGATGATTTGCATATCGCGGAAGTAGCCGCTTGGGAGGTTGCCGCTTATGAGTCGTATGGTGTTTGGCGCGCCTTGTATTTTGTTGCAGTGGGCGCGTATGAGCTCGAAGACGTCGGGATTCTTCTTGTGTGGCATGATGCTGGAGCCCGTGGTCATCTGTTTGGGGAGGTGTATGAAGCCGAAATTCTGGCTGGTGAAGAGGCATCCGTCGAAGGCGAGGCGTCCGATTGTCTCGGCGATTGATGCGAGTGCGAAGGTGACGATGCGTTCGGTCTTGCCGCGTCCCATTTGGGCGTATACGACGTTGTAGGCCAGGTCTTTGAATCCGAGCAGGCGCGTGGTCATGGCGCGGTTGAGCGGGAACGAGGAGCCGTAGCCCGCCGCCGCGCCGAGTGGGTTCTGGTTGGCAACGTCCCATGCGGCGGCGAGCATCGTCATGTCGTCGGTGAGGCTCTCTGCATAGGCCCCGAACCATAGTCCGAAGGAGGATGGCATGGCCACTTGGAGGTGGGTGTAGCCGGGGATTAGGATGTCTTTATATTTCTCGCTTTGCGCCTGGAGGACGTTGAAGAGTTTCATGAGTCGCGCGACTACGTCCTCAATTTGGGCTCGGATGTAGAGTTTGAGGTCGAGAAGCACTTGGTCGTTGCGCGAGCGTCCGCTGTGGACTTTTTTGCCCATGTCGCCGAGTGTCCGGGTCAGCATGAGCTCGACTTGGGAATGGACGTCCTCGATGTCGTCCTCGATGACGAAGTTGCCGTCTTGGGCGGACTTGTAGATCTTTTTCAGTTCGGCGAGCAGGGTTTGGAGCTCATCTTTTTGGAGGAGCCCGATGGTCTCGAGCATGGTGATGTGGGCCATGGTGCCCACGACGTCGAAAGGCGCGAGGTGGAGGTCGAGTTCGCGGTCGCGGCCGACGGTGAAGCGGTCGATTCGCTCATCTTCGGAGTATCCTTTGTCCCAAAGTTTCATTGGTCGTATGTGTTTTAGGGGTAGGCGGTTGTCTTAGTAAATCTTGAGGTTGTCGAGGATTTCGACGTATGTCTTGACTCCCGATTTGATTTCGTCGAGGAGTATGAACTCGTCGGCGGAGTGGGAGCGCGCGGATTGTCCCGGCCCGATTTTTATGGACGTGAAGGGCATGAGGGCTTGGTCGCTCATGGTGGGCGAGCCGAAGGGCTTGAGTCCGAGGTCGAGGCACCGTCGGACGACGGGGTGTGTCATGGGGATGGCTGAGCTGGAGAGCCTTGTGGACCTCTCTTTGACGTCGACGTCGACGGCTTTCTTGATGAGGGCGAGGAGCTCACGGTTTTTGTAGAGCTCGTTGACTCGCACGTCGACCACGAAGTGGCACGTGTCTGGCACCACGTTGTGTTGCGTCCCGGCTTCAATCTGGGTGACGGACATTTTGACGGGGCCGAGGAACTGGCTGACGCGTTCGAAGACGTGGCTGCGGAACCACTCTATGGCAGGCAGCGCCCGGTAGATGGCGTTGACGCCCTCGTTGCGCGCGGCGTGTCCGCTTTTGCCAGTGGCTGTGCAGTCGAGGACCATGAGGCCTTTTTCGGCCACGGCGGGTTGCATGGAGGTGGGTTCGCCGACGATGGCGAGGTCGATGGAGCCGAGGTCTGGAAGTATGCTCTCGAGTCCGTTCTTGCCGCTGACCTCTTCTTCTGCCGAGGCGGCGAGGATGAGTGAGTAGGGGCGTTCGGGCGAGGTGGCCGCGAGGTAGCGGAATGCGGCGATGAGGCTCACGAGTGGGCCTCCGGCGTCGTTGCTGCCGAGGCCGAAGAGTTTGCCGTCTTCGATGTCGGGCTTGAAGGGGTCGCGGGTGTAGCCGGCGGCGGGTTTGACGGTGTCGATGTGGGAGTTGAGCAGGACGACGGGGCGGCCGTCGGGACATTTGGCCTCGCGCACCCATAGGTTGTTGCCTTTGCGCGAGACGTCGAAGCCCCATGCGGCGAGTTGCTCTTGGATGAGGTTTGCCGCTTCGGCCTCGTCTCTGGAGGTCGATGGTGTGGTGATGATGCGTTTGAGAAGGTCGATGCTGTCGGCCGTGAGCGATTGCAGGAGGTCGGAGTTCACAGTCTGAGTGTTGTGCCTTTGCCCGATTTGAGGCCTTGGACGTTGGTGATGACGACGCTGCCCACGCCTTTGCGCAGGGCTTCGAATCCGTTGTCGAGCTTGGGTATCATGCCGGCGGCCACGATGCCTTGTGCCTGGTAGTCTTTGAATGTCTTATGGTCGAGTTCGGGAATCAGGGTGTCGTCGTCGTCGGGGTTGAGCATGACGCCGGGTTTCTCGAAGCAGAAGATGAGTTTGACGTTGACGTTGGCGTTGGCGGCCATGGCTCGGGCGAGTTCGCTGGCGATGGTGTCGGCGTTGGTGTTGAGCAGGTTGCCGTTGCCGTCGTGGGTTATTGGGGAGAGGACTGGCACGACTCCTTGGCCGATGAGCGAGGTGAGTACGTCGGTGTGGACGTCGCGGACGTCGCCGACGAAGCCGAAGTCGACGAGTTGGCCGTCGGACATTCTCTTTGGGGCGCGCTTGTCGGAGCGGATGACTCCCATGTCGGCCCCGGTGAGCCCGAGCGCGTTGACGCGGCGCGATTGCAGTTGGGCGACGATGTTCTTGTTGACGAGGCCGGCGTAAACCATGGTGACGATGCGGAGTGTCTGTGCGTCGGTGACTCGCCTGCCTTCAATCATTTGGGCTTGGATTCCGAGTTGCTCGGAGAGTTTGGTGGCGGAGCGTCCGCCTCCGTGGACGAGTGCTTTTGGTCCTTCGAGCGATGCGAAGTCGTCGAGCAGGGCGTTGAGCGATTGTTCTTCCTCTACGACTTTGCCGCCGACTTTGACGATTGTGAGGTTCATGTGGTTTGTGGTGTTTTGTGCAAAGGTAGGAGAAAAAGGGGAAAGGGTTCCATGGCGACTTGATGTTGACGTCGTTCTTTATGATGAGCCCTTTGCCTATTCTCGCACCGAAGAGCCGGAGCAGCGCGGTCTTAATGGCCATGAACGGGTTCCATGAGGCGCGGACGATCGTAGCGTTGACGAGATACCATAGGGCGGTTTTGAGTGGGCCGGCTCCCTTGTCGAATGTCGTGCCGTCGAAATCGGCGAGTCGGACTGTGGTCTCATGCCGCATGGCTCGCCTCCTTTCTTGCGGGGGTGAGCCACGTGGCGTTGAGAATCATGACAATTTCTGGGGGGGGGTGAAATAATTGTCTTTTATGTATTGTTTGACCTTGTCGTCGTCGAAATTAAACTTCTTCTTGATTTCGAAGATTTTGGCGTCGACGAGGAAACGGTACCAGAATCCTTGCAGGACGTGCCAAACGAACCCTTCTTTGCCGTCGAGGAATCCGAGTTTGAAGAAGTATCTGTATGTGAAGTTGGCGAAGGGTCTTAGGAAGAGTGGCATCTTGACGTATCGGAGTTTGAGCCAGCGTTTGCGCTGCTCTTCGGTGCCGAAGAATTTTGGCGTGACTTCTTGGGCTGTGGCATCGAGCCCGTAGCCCATCATGAGCATATCGACCATTTCGCGGGTGGCGTAGCCGTTGTGCTTGTTGGTCCACCATGTGAGGCTGTTGAGGTTGGCGTCGACTTGGTCTCCGGCGTTGATTGCGCGAGTTTTGCCGTCGAAGAGCCTGATGTGCTCGTCCATCCATCTGTTTTCGCATTCGCCGTGTCCGCGTCTCCAGATTTTGAGGTGCATGCTTGGGTACCATCCGCCGTGGAGGAGGGGGCTCCCCATGAAATCGATACGTTTGCGGACGTAGAACCCGTTGACGTCGTCGGGGCAGTTGGCTATGGCGTTTATCGCGTTCTGCCCGAGCTGTTTGTCGAGGTACTCGTCGGCGTCGATTCTCCAGATCCAGTCGGCGGTGATGGGGCAGTTGTGTACGCCCCAGTTGAATTGCGTCGCGTAGTTTTTCCAGGGGTGTTGGAAAACTTTGGCGCCGAGGGCTTCGGCGAGTTGGATGGTGTTGTCGGAGCTGAAGCTGTCTACGACGAAAATCTCTGAGCAGACGCCTTTGAGCGAGTTGATGCACCGCTCGATGTGCATCGCCTCGTCTTTGGTCAGGATGATGGCTGCTATGGTGGGGTGGGTGGGCATGGGGGGGGGTGTCGTGCTTTTTTTTGTGTGGGGGTGCGGGCGGGAATGCGGCTCACTGCCCGTTAGGAAGTGCGTATCGTTTTCCGCGTGAGGGGCTTTGAGGGTGGCTCTTGCGGGGGAGGGCGGTCTGTTGCTGGCTTTCTTTGCTGTAGGCAAGCCAGAGGGCGAGGGTGACTGCGAACATCTGAGGGAAGTCGTCCCTTATGTGCCCCAATGGGGAAAAAAGTGAGTGCCATATCGTTGAGAATAGGCAATATGCGTTGATAAAGGTGTATCGAGAGTCATGATTCAACAACTTATATTGCCTCCTGACGAAGAACATTATTAGCATTGTGACAGAAATCATGCTGAAAACACCACCACAAACAGCTTTCCCGAAAATGACGGAGTGTCCTGGTACAAGGGGCGCTTCTTTACGCGGCACGTATTTATTGCCTGTAATTTCTGCCATCATTATGTGGTATTTGTGAGTTTCATCTGTAGGCCAAGAGCCATGCCCCCACAGGGGCTTGTCTGCCCATGCAACCAAGCCCATCCATGCGTCAGTCCGCGAGTACTTTATTATTTCAAGCGGGTTGTATGGGTTGTCGGACTTGGCGAGTTGTTGGTTGTTGCCAGTGGTGAGTTCCCCGCTGATGACTTTTGTGACGTATATGGCGTAAACTCCGTACAACACTGCCAATATTGGTAGAGAATATGTCCGAATGAAGGCTGTGACGTTTTTTTTCTTGAAGCGGACTATCCATACAGTAACTCCTATGAGGAATGCGGTCAATCCGGAAGACCTGGCTCCTGCCAAAACGAGAAAAACACCGAAATACATGAAAATGTAGGTCGCCTTAGTCCCGCGTATGAACGATGATAAGCATAGCATAAGGTACGTCAGAAGAGGTGCAAGGACGAATTTCAAAAACGAGGCATTCTCTCCCTCCATGGCCTCTTCAGCCAAATCTTCTCCCTCATAATCGCCTGTGACACCTTTGATGAGGCACTCTAATGCCATCCCCAAAAACAACCAGATTGTCAATTTCTGATTCTTGCAAATGAGGCTAGATAGGAAGAATAAGTTTGCGTAACTGACGATGCCGACGGCAGCACCTTTCATGCCGTTAGTGAGGGTGTTGTCAACCATGAAATCCGCCATGATTTGAAAAACAATCATTGCAAAGTATATCAGAGAGATTGTGCGGAAGTTTTTCTCCTTAAGTAGCGGACTTCGCCACAAAAACAAACACGTATACACCAATGCGAGAATCCATCCGAGAGTAAGGACTCCGACAAGCTCGAATCTTAAAGATGTTCCTATCTCAAAAGCGAGGATTAATATGATGTGCAGGATTTTGCTGGAACCCATGATGTCTGGATGACTGACGTTGACAACCTAACTGCCGCAAAAGTACGGCTTTAATCCGTAGAAAGGGGGCGAAGACGGTAGGTTTTTCATTGTGATACCCCCCCCTACCATGCATGGTGGCGGCTTGCCAATGAGCCAATGGCAAAGTGGCGAGCGGTCTTTTTTCTCTTTTGACCGGCTCGTGCAATTGGTGTTAAGCTAATGTATTAGCTCCTCGTAAATATGAGCGACGTTCTCCGCGTATTTTTCCCAGGTGTAATTATTTCTAATGAGCTGAGCTGCGGCTTGGCCGAGTTGCCTTCGGAGTTGTTCCGACTCTTGAAGTCTCAAAAGTGCATCCACAATTTGTTTAACACAGCGAGCGTCAACGATGATGCCGTTTTTGCCGTTTGTTATTGGGAGCCCGCTTTCGGCGGTAGCGATGACGGGAAGTCCCGCGGCCATGGCCTCCATTCCGGAAGATGCGCAGCCCTCGCAAAGGGAAGGGAACAGGTAGACGTCGGAATTGGCAAGGAAAGTTTTAAGCTCGGATTGGGGAACGGTGTTGACGAGGTTGATGTGGAGAGGGGTGATTCTCTTCAGTAACGATTGCGCCTCGCTCGCATTTCCAACGATGGTTGCCTCGTAGGGGATGCCCAGCTTGTCGAGTTCGCATAAAGCGAGTAGAATGTATTCCGCACCCTTGCGGAATCCGAACCCGCCTGTGAATAGAATCCGCAGCTTCTGGTCTGCGCTGTAATCAGTTTTAAGGGAGAAAAAGTCCTGACGTACGCCAAGATACGCTACTCGAATTTTGTTTTCGTCGTAGCCTTGGCAGACGAAAGTGTCTTTGACAAAATTAGAATTGACGAGGAGGATGTCTGCTTGTTCGCATTCATTGACGATCTCGCGCCAGAACGGATTGTCGAGACCGAGGGTGAAAGTTGCGTTGTTCTTTTGGAACTCGGATTTGAGGTTCGCATCCATGAAAGCCGGGTGTGCGATACTATGGTCTACGACAACTTTCATCCCCCTGTCTTTGGCGACTTTGATAGCCCCTTCTGCACCGCTGCCGCTCCGGACATGGTAGATGTCGGCATTGCGAAGGTAGCGTTTTTGCAGTCGCCCGAATAGGGCGGCAGATTTCATGGAGGCGTGCTGCGGCGTCGCGATTCTGAACATCCGGCAGGCCCAGTAGTAGACGTCGGGTATGGTAAGCCCGACGTTTCGCCCATTAAGGCAATCGGGCGTGCGTTTTTTTATCGTCTTTGATATGTCGCGGTGTTGGATTTTACTGGCAAGGCCGATCATCCACCTGTTCCACCAGGAAGGTAGCATCCCTTGTATAACCCTGATGTCCACAAGCTTAGAAAGGTACTCGGCACTTTTTATCAGATGAAGCGGGCCGAGGGTGGATAGTATAACTTTCATATGAAAATTTTTGATTTCGCGCAGCAAAAAGGCTTGTTGTGAGACAGTGCTTTTAATTGCTTTTCCATTTTTTGCTGTTTGCAAAGGACTTTTGATGTAGTTTTCCCAAAGCCATTCTATACGGATGCTTTAAGTTTTTCGATGTCGCACATCCCACTCGTCCGACTTGTTCCACCATTGTAAGTCCTGGAGAAATCGGATAGTTTCATCGGGTACGACTATCGAAAATTTTGGAGACATAAGATGGGGGCGGATTTCTTGTTAAAGATGTACGAGACGGCAGTTATAGCCTCTCCATAAGCACTTGCAAGTTACGCTTTTTGTTCCGCTCATCCAAAAAATACGGCTTGCGCTTTTCCTTCCCCCCCCGACTAAAAAAAAAAAAACACTCACCCCGCGGATCCCTTTCTGTTTGGGCTGTCGCGGGGTGAGGTGTTGGGTTGTGGTGGGCCCTACTGCTCGGAGCCCTTCATGATGAGGGTGGCGGTGTGGGCCTCGGTGACGAGGCGGCGCGCCCAAGCCTGGACGTCGGCGGGGGTGATGGAGTTGACGACCTCCTGATACGAGGTGTCGTCGATGCCGCGGAGGGCGAGGCCTTCGAGAAGGGTGACCCAAGTCTCGTTCTTCTCGAGCGACTCGGTGCGGGCCTTGACGAGGTTTTTCTTGACCTTGTCGAGGTCGTCGGGGCGGGGGCCGTTGGCGGCTATGTCCTTAATCTCCCGGGTGATGAGGGGCTCGAGCGTTTTGAATATCTCCTCGTTGGTGTCGAAGGATATGGTGAGCGAGTACTCCTGGTCGGGCTCCTTGGAGAATGATGTCGAGACGCTGACGCCGTAGGTGCCGCCCTGCTCCTCGCGGATGCTCTCGAGGTAGCGTATGTCGAGGCACCGTTTGAGGATGTTGAGCGCGATTTGCTCCCGGCGGTCGTATTTGCGCTTGTGCGAGAATGTGCGCAGGAAGGTGAGCTTGGCGGTCGTCATGGGTGTGCTGAAGACGCAGGTGGTGTCTGCCTGCGGCATATAGAGGTCTCTCCGCGTCCATTGGGCGGTCCTCTTGCCTGTGGGGAGCGCGCCGAGCCATTTGCAGACGGCCGGCATGACGCTGTCGATTTCGAACGAGCCTACGATTATGAAGTCGAATCCGCGCGCCGAGGAGAATCGCGCTTGCTGCGCCTTGACGACCTTGTCGAGGCTGAGGGCGTCGAGGTCGCTGGAGTTGGTGATCCCGATCTTGTATGGGTTGCCGTTCTTGGTGAGGTCGAAGTGTCGGGCTTTGAAGATGTTGTCGGGGTCCTTGTATGCGTTGGCGAGGTAGGAGCGGTAGCTGTCGACGAGAGAGTTGTAGGCGAGGGTGTCGACGTGCCGAGGGCGGAAGTTGAGGTAGACGAGCTGGAGCATGGTCTCGAAGTCGGCATTGCTGCATGCGGCGCCTATGGACTCGGTGTAGGTGTCGATATCGTTGTAGATGTCGACAGACTTGCCTGTCAGGGCCTTGCGGAGGTCGCTGCTTGAGAACTTGCCCAAGCCCATTTGGGTCGTCACGGTGCCCGAGAGGGCTGCCGATAGAGCCATGTCGGCCGGCATGGTCGAGAATCCGCCACGGCTCAAGGCGCTGAGGATTATGTTGTTGTCTTCATGCTTCGTGGGGAGGAGGAAGACGCGGATTCCGTTGCTGAGGGTGGCGATGCGGCTGCCGTAGACTTTGTCGTCGGCCCATTTCTTGACCTTGCCCGGCTTCGGGTCGTTGTCGACGAGGCGGGTGTCGGCGGCCTGGTCTTTGTAGGGTTGCAACTCTTTGGTGGCGAGGGCTTTGAGGTCGGCGGTGTATTGCTCGGGGGTCTTGACTCCGTCGTCGTCTTGGGTGGCGGAGATTAGGAAGACGGGTTGCTGTTTGAGGGCGTCGGCTATGAATTGGTTGACGAGGTCGACGTTGATGTTTGGCGCTATGAGGTGCGCGAGGTCGCGGTCGTAGGCGGTGGAGGTTATGATGTCGCGGTGGAGGAAGGAGTCGACGTATCTTCTCACGTAGTCGTTGGATTGGACTTTGTTGCGGTTCTCGTATTCGTCGTCATAGGCTTTGAGGAGGTTGTCGACGGCTCTTTGCAGCTCGCTTGGCGTGACGCCGTAGCGTCGGAGTTTCTCAATCTCGTCGAGCACGGTTTGCATGGTCTGGGCGGTATGGCCGTCTTTGGCTGCGGCAATGAAGAGTGTCGAGTTGAGCGAGGGTATGTATTGCGTCTCTCCCATGCGCGCGAAGGTGAAGGGCGCCCCTTTCTCGGCGAGGTCGGCCATTCGGGTGTTGAAGACGCTTGAGGCGAGGTCGGCCACCACGTCGCGGACGGAGTATTGGACTGAGTTGCGGACATCGTCGGGGGCGGGCTTGTAGCGGAACTGGATTTGGAACGACGTCATCGTGGCCTCCTTGTCGCGTACGATTGAGAAGATGGGCTGGTCGTTGAGCGTTATGTCCGCGTATTCGCGTTTGGCGGGGTTGACGGGCGCGGGGATGTCGGCCCACATCTGGGCGATGCGTTTCTCGATGGCCTTGGGGTCGATGTCGCCGACGATCACGACGCCTTGGAGGTCGGGTCGGTACCACTTGCGGTAGTAGGCGCGGATGGCCTCGTGGGGGAAGTTGTTGATGACGGCCGTGTCGCCAATTATGTTGCGGACGGCGTAGCGTGTGCCAGGCAGTGTGTTGGCCATGTGGGAGAAGTAGAACCTGCGGAAAGCTGAGGATCGTGTGCGCCATTCTTCGCGAATTACGCCTCTCTCCTTGTCTATCTCGTCGGCCTCGAGGCTGATGAATCCGCTCCAGTCGTGGAGGATGAGCAGGGCGCTGTCGACGATGGCGGGGTTGGCCGTCGGCACTGCCGAGAGGTTGTAGACGGTCTGGTCGAGTCCCGTGGCGGCGTTGATGTTCTCGCCGAAGCGTACTCCCACGCGCTCGAGGCAGTTGATGATTCCCTTGTCGGGGAAGTTCTTCGTTCCGTTGAATGCCATGTGCTCGAGGAAGTGGGCCAGTCCGTTCTGGTCGTCCTCTTCAAGCACTGCGCCAACTTTTTGGGCGATGTAGAATTCGGCGGTGCCTTTGGGCAGCTCGTTGTGGCGTATGATGTAGGTCAGCCCGTTGGGCAGTTGACCCACGACGACGGCCGTGTCCTGCTCCAGCGGGGTGAGCTCTTGCGCCGAGGCAGTCGTGGCGGCGAGGGCCAGCGTCGCCGCCGTGAGGCATGAGGTTAGTCTTTTCATCTGTTTAGTCATGTGTTAGATTAAGTGTGAGAAAGGGTTTCGCCCCGCGCAAGGAGCCTGGCATCCATTGCGCGGGGCGAAACGGTATCGTGTGTCAGGGGGAGGTCAGATTCCGAAGCTCAAGCCGAGGGTGTAGGAGCCTCCGATTTTGTCGGTGAAGGCGAACTCCCTCTTTTCGGTGTTGAAGAGGTTGTGCGCGTTGAAGAAGATTTCGCAAGCCTCGATGGGCTTGTAGCCGACTTTCAGGTTGAGGGTGAATCGGGGGTCGAGTTCCTGGTTTCCGTAGAGGGTCGTGTACTCTCTCTTGCCGATCAGGTTGGCGTAGGCCCCGATGTTCCATTGCGCGGTGGGCTTGCAAATGATGCCGAGCATGCCGTAGACGGCGGGTGTGGCCTTGTGGCGGTGCCCGTCCTCGGTGACGTAGGGTTCGGCGGTGCTGGACGCGAAACGGTACTCGTCGGAGTTGCGGTCATAGAGGACTCCATATTTGAGGGCGTAGTACATCGTGAGCGGGCGCTCGACGTTGTCGACCGCGGGACCTCCGTCGTAGGCGTCGAGCAGGCTTTGGAGGTAGGCCTTCTGCTGCACCTCGTCGAGCGAGTCGTAGAGTCCTTGGACGGCGAAAACCTTGGCGTAGCCGAGGCAATCCTGGATGTATTGCTGCGGGTCTTTGCCCATTGCCGCTGCTCTCGCCGCTCCCATTACGAGCTCGTTGAAGAGGGAGCCGAGTCCTTTCTCCGGGTCCTGGATGGCCGCCACGTTGGTCATGAGCTGCTGCTTGATCATGTCGACTTGCGAGTACTGGTAGTAGTTGTCGATTGTCGTGTGCTGTATGTTGGCGTTGAGCTTGGCGATGAGCTTGGGCGAGATTATCCAGTCGATGTTCAGTCCGATGCCGTACTGGTAGACTTTGAATGGCATCTCGTCGTATTTGATGGTGCACTTTGTGGAGAGGGCGCCCATGACGGTGGCTGTGGCCTGTGTGGGGGTGAGCTGTCCCGTGGCGAGGCCGTTGAAGACGGTGGGGAAGACGGTGTTGGCCTTTGGGCCTTGCATGATTATGTTGCTATGGTCGGACTTGAAGGTCCCGAAGTCGGAGCTGATGGAGTAGAAGGCCTCGGCGTCGATGAGAACCTTGGGCGAGGGTTTCCAGCGGTAGCCGAGCTCGATGTTGTCGATGTGGACCACTGGCGAGTCTTCGTTGCCGAGGAACTGCATGTATTGCGGGGTCTCTCCGGTCGCTAGCCTCCATGTGTAGTCGCTCTTGGCGTTGACGAGCGACGTGGCGCGGAAGGAGCGGCCGTAGACGGCGCGTACGAAGTTGTTGTCGTTGATTTGGTAGTTTGCGGCAAACTGCCAGGAGGTGTCCCAACTGTCGTGTAGGCTCGACTTGTCGGACCTTATGGCGCCGATGAGGCGGAGGTTCTCGTGCTTGAATTCTACGCGTAGGCTCGGCGCGAAGTTTGATGTTTCGGCGTAGTTGTTGCCCTTGGTGTAGTAGCCCCAATAGCCGCACAGCTCTTCTGGCCCGTTGCCGTAGTCGTGGTACCTGGGTTCGGAGTCCTTATACTTGACGTAGGTGTAGGAGAGGCTGGGCGAGATGGCGAAGTCGCCGACTTTTATGTCGTATTCGGCCTCGAGGTTGAGGTTGTGTGTCTTGTCTTGGCGGAAGGCCATGTTGCCGACGCATAGGTCGACAAGGCCGCCGGTGTAGTTGGCCTGGAAGTGGAGGTCGTACGCGTTGAGGTCGATGTTGGCGTAGCCGAGCTGCGTCTTGCGGTTGCGGAAAGCGATGTCCTCGTTGCCGAGCGGGGTGTCGAACCAGAAGCCGTAGCCGAAACCGCCTTGGACGTCGAGTCGCACGTCGGCCGAGGGCGTTAAGGTAACGTAGCCGTTGACGCCCGCCGAGCGGCGTGCGACGTCGGGGTCGGAGAACTCTTCGGAGAGGATGAGGTTCTCGTCCGACTGGTGGCAGAAGGAGTACGTTCCGTCGCTGACGCCGGATATCTTGACGGCGCCGCCGAAGTCGGCAACGGAGATTTCGTCATTCCCGGCTACGTCGACCAGTTTGCCTGTGGCGAGAGCCTCTTGGAATTGCTGCGCCGTGAGCGTCTGCCCGTCTTTGAAGACGCTGTTGTCCCTTACGGCGTAGCAGTTGGTCGTAGGGAAGAGGGGGAGCATGCCGTTCTTGCGCTTGCGGAGCTGGAAGTTGCCCGTCAGGCCCATGGCGAGCTTGCCGTTGACCCTCTTGCGGACTCCGAAGTCGGCGATGGTCGAGTTGTTGCCCATCTGGAAGCTGCCTTGCGCCGTCGCCGCGGCTTGGTCGGGCTTCTCGGTTATGATGTTGATGATACCCGTCACGGCGTTAGCGCCGTAGAGGGCGGACGTGGCTCCTCGGACGACCTCGATGCGCTCGACGTCCTCAATCGCCACGGGCAGCGACCCGAAGAAGGATATTCCCGTGACGTAGTTGTAGCACGGGCGCCCGTCGACCATCAGCAGGATGTTGGCGTTCTCGGTGTAGATCAACATGTTATTGTCGGGGATGTTGGTCAGGCCGCGTGTCTGGACGTCGAAGACGCCGTTGGCCTTCTCGGAGACGATCATGCCGGGGACGAGCCTGAACGCCTCCTCGATCGTCGTGATGCCGTAGGTGCGGAGCTCGTCGCGGGTGATTACCGTGCTGGAGAGAGGAGAGGTGAACGAGTTCTCTTCCGACTTGGAGGCGGAGGAGACGTTCTTGTTCATGATGAGGTCGAAAAGCTCGTCGACGCTGCTAACCCCGAGGGTCTCGACAGCCTCCATGAGTTGCTCGAGTGGAAGTTCGGATAGCTGGTCTGTCGTCATCGCGAGAATCTCCTCGCGCGTCAGCTTGTGGTCTTGCGCCGCCATGGCGGTCGTGATTGTCAGCGCAAGCAAGACGGAAAAGATTTTTTTCATAATGAGTTGGAATTTGAGCACAATCTTGAATAATAGCTCTCAAAATTAGCTAAAAAGGGGATAGTGTTAGTACCAAGGGAGGTCAATTGTTGCAAAAAAGGATGAAAATTGTAAGCATGTGGTCTACGAGAGGCTTATCAATTGATATTTTTGTAGCATCTATGTATGCCGATTTAATACTACCCTTGCCATTGCAGAACCTCTTCACCTACGAGGTCCCGCAAAGCATGACGGGCCTCGTCCGCCGCGGATGCAGGGCCCTGGTCCAGTTCGGCAAGAAGAAATACTATTCGGGCGTCGTGGTCGAGGTCCACGACCGCAAGCCGGCCTACGAGGTCAAGCCCATTTGCGAATCGGTCGACACCGAGCCCGTCGTCACCGAAGAGCAGTTCCGCCTCTGGAAGTGGATGGCCGACTACTACATATGCACTCTCGGCGAGGTCATGAAAGCAGCCATGCCGCAAGGCCTGAAGCTCGAGAGCGAAAGCCGGCTGATGTACAACGCTCTCTTCGACGGCCACGCCGACCTCACCCCCCGGCAGGCCGAGGTTCTGAGCTTCGTCTGCCAGAAAAAGGCCTGCACCATAAGCGAAGTGGCGGCCGGCATTGGCGGAGCCAACCCCATGAGCCACATCCGCGCCCTTCTCGACCTCGAGGCCATCTACATAAGCGAGGAGCTCCGCGACGCGTACAAACCCAAGACAATCAGCACCTTCGGCCTCTCGCCCGAGCTGCGTGCCGAAGACGACATC
>JAFPDB010000132.1 GCA_017390085.1 Bacteroidales bacterium
ACGGCCTCCATGTTCCGCACCGAGGAGGAGGAGAAATATGACATCCTTGGCGAGTATTGGCTTCAACAAGCCCTCTCCTCGCAAACGGCCGATGCCGTCGACCAGAGCCAGAATATCGGCGTCGGGGGCTATATGCAGCACGCCCGCAACTATCTCTTTGGCGAGGTCTATTCCGCGGCCGCCAACGCCACTCTCTCGGCCGCCGACAGGGTGGTAGACCTGCAAATCAAGCTCACGCGCGAACACTATTCCGACCTTACCGACGAGTGGGCGTATACCGACTCGGCTGGCTACGTCTCTTCGCCCTCCTTAGGTGCCATCGTCATGGACGAGGCCCGACGGGCGGACAACAAGCTCTGGCAGACGAGAGCCGAGGGTTTCCTACGCGTCAAGTCCGGCGAGGTCCCGATGGGGCAGGGCATGGCAAGGCTTGTGGCCGGCGTCAGGGTGGCCTATCAGAACACGGGGCGCGACGTCCTGTGGGGACCGAGGCTCATATATAACTATCGTCTGGACCGTTGGCGTTTCCGCATCGCCACGGGCCGCTATTGCCAGATGCCCAATTTGCGCGAGATGAAGGCCCCCGATGCCTCGCTCAACCGCCACGTCAGGCCACAGACAAGTTGGCAACTCTTTGCCGCCGCCGACCGCTATTTTGGCTCGGCAGAACGCCCGTTCAAGTTCACCGTCGAGGCCTACTATAAGTGGCTCCGCCACGTCAACCCCTACAGCATCGACAACGTGCGAGTCCGCTACGAGGCTCATAACCGTGCGCGTGGCTATGCCGCGGGAGTCGATTTCAAGCTCCATGGACAGCTTGTCGAGGGGGCGGAGAGCTGGGCCACGCTCTCCATCATGCAGACCCGCGAGGACCTCTACGACGACGGCCACGGCTCAATTCCGCGCCCCACCGACCAGCGAGTCCAGTTCTCGTCGGTTCTGCAAGACAATATGCCGGGCAATAAGAGCGTCACGGCAATGCTGAGCCTCTTCTTCGGCTCGGGGCTCCCTTTCGGGCCGCAAGGTTGCGAGCGATGGCAGGCCACGAGCCGTATGCCCGGCTACAAGCGAGTCGACCTCGGGCTTTACAAGGATTTCGCCATCTCACCCTCCGACGGCGCGCCAAAACGCCAAAACCTGCGTTCCGCCAAGCTCGGCCTCGAGGTCTTCAATCTTTTCGATTTCTCCAACACCATATCCTATTTCTGGGTCTCCGACAACGACGGGCATCAGTTCGGCGTGCCAAACTACCTCACCTCGCGCCGCCTGAACGTCAAGCTCAACATCGAGTTCTGACGATACGCGTTCCATTTGCCTCCTATTCAAGGTGAAAGGCCTCATGCAGCGGCTCTTCCCGCAGTCCGGACATCCCGCCGGGGCGATATGACGGGGCAAGTAATGAATGACTACGCCGCGCCGCATTTTCCCCAAAGTGTATGAAAGCGTGGAAAAAATGAAGCTGTATTCCCAACGTTCAAAAGCTCTTCAAAAGCTCTTCAAAAAGACTTTAAACCTTACGCCTCGCCATGCAAAGCTCCCTCACGCTTGAGCAGTTCTGCGCCCAAATACGCAGTGTCGTCGCCGAAGCGCAACTCGCCGGCTGGGTGACGGCCGAGGTGGCGCAGGCGCAAGTCTCCCGCGGACATTTCTACGTTACGCTCGTCCAGAAGTCCGAGCTCTCCGATTCGCCCGTCGCCCAGCTCCGTTGCCAAATCTGGAGTAGCAATGTCGAGCTCGTCCTCGGCCCTCTGAGGACCGCCACGGGCGACGACATTCGGGCTGGAATCAAGATTCTCGCCTTCGTCAGCGTCTCTTTCCATCCCGTCTACGGGCTCAGTGGGCAGATTTTGGCCATCGACCCCGACTACACCCTTGGCGACATGGAGCGGCGCCGTCAGGAAATCCTACGGCAGCTCACAGCCGACGGTGTAGTCGGCATGAATAAGGAGATCCCGCTTCCGACTGTCATTCAGCGCGTCGCCGTCGTCTCCGCAGCCACGGCCGCGGGCTATGGCGACTTCCGCGACCAGCTTAGGAACAACCCCTACGGCATCGGCTATCAGACGGTCCTCTTCAGCGCCGCCATGCAGGGCGAGGCCGCTGAGGCCTCGGTCATTACGGCCCTCAACGCCATTGCCGAGCGTGCCGACGAGTTCGACGTCGTCGTCATAATACGCGGCGGCGGCTCGAAGATGGACTTGGCGTGTTTCGATTCGTATCTGATGGCCTCCAATGTGGCCCAATTCCCGCTCCCCGTCATCGCGGGCATCGGGCATGAGCGCGACACGTCCATTGTCGACATGGTGGCGCACACCTCGCTCAAGACCCCGACGGCTGTGGCGGAGTTCCTCGTTCAGCACGATGCCGATTTCCTGGCCATGCTCGACTCGCTCGCCGACCGTGCCGCCCGTGCTGCCGAATCAGCCCTCGCCGCCGCTCGCTATGGCTTGGCCAATCTGCGCCTACGAGTCTTCTCCGCCGCCCACTCCACCCTCGTCGCCTCGCGTTCACGCGCCGATAGCCTCTCGTTGCGCGCCGCGTGTGCGGCTTCGGCGCGTCTCGCCCGTCAAGAGATGGAGGCGCGGATGTGGCGCCAGCGTCTGCTCTCGGCCGCCAACGCGCGTCTCGATTCCGAGGCTCGTCGGCTCGAAGCTTCCGAACGCCATGTCGCAGCCATCGACCCGCGCGAGGTCCTGAGGCGAGGCTTCAGCGTGACGACCGACTCCGACGGCAACAGGCTGGCTTCGGCCGCGTCGCTCAAGCCGGGCGACGCCATCACGACGTTCTTCGCCGACGGCAAAGTCTCTTCTACCGTAAAGTGACGGCTCGCCAGATATAGTATCATAAAGGGGTAAGAATATGGGCAAGAAGGCCTATCCGTTGCAGACCCTCCACAAAAGCATGATGATGTGTTTCCCGGCTGTTTGCCCCTCGTTTGTCTATTCTTGGCGGCTTAAACTTCATTTCTTCGCCTACGGAGTATTGTGCGAGCTGCTGATTACTCGTCTTCATCATCCTTAGGGTCAGGGAAAACGATTCGTTCATCTGAAATCCTAAGCCCGTAGGGAACGTTACGTCTTACACCTTCTTTGGGTGTAAGGATGCCTTTGCCACATAAGTCGTTGATGTCCCTCTCCGCGCTGTCGACTGAGGTCTTGACTTGCCTCGCCCAGTTCTTAACTGTCAGTTTACCCTCATAGCCATCGAGCCATATGTTGAGCGCGGTCTTTTCGCGGTCGCTTATGACTACTTGCGAATGATTTTGCCAAAATTTCGCCTTGTCAAGTATTGACGATAACACATCCTCTGCCTCAGCAATTGCTCGAGACATGCAGTCGAGATACCAATCTATCCACACAGTAATGTCGCAACCGCATTTTTGACACTTTTCAAGTACGACGTTGTATTTGCGCTTCTCTTTACTTATCTGTCGAGAGATGCTGAAATAGCGCATCGTGGAGTTATCTGATTGACTTAGAGCCATACATGCATTTGCCCGAACAATTCGCCCGTTGCCATCATCAAACGGGTGGATGCTCACAAACCAGAAGTGGGCAATGGCGGATTTCACATAGTCCTTAGGCGTCTCTTCAGAGTTGAACCATGCGAGAAACCTCCGCATTTCATGTGGTAGAGTGTCTGCCTCTGGAGCATGATAATGAATCTTCTCCCGTCCTAATGCCCCAGACTCCACATTCATCGCGTCAACACGATACTTACCCACATTGATAACCTCCATACCACTACGGCCTGTTGGGAATAGGCAACAATGCCACCCGAATAGCCGGTCGTCGGTCAAAGGCTAGTTGTAGTTGTTTACCGCGTCAAGCACCATCTCTACAATGCCTTCGACGTAATGCGATGGCTCAGTGTTGTTTATTATGCGCACGCCCATTCGCTGCGCAACAGAAGAACGGACCTGATTGGTATTCAGAATAACATCTTCTATCTCGTATGATGCGACGATATCGTGCGTCAGGGTTTCAACGGCGGCTTGTTGCTGCGCATCGAATCCTATAGCCGATAGGCGTCCTTCAAGGAAACCTGCTGCTTTGTTGACTTTGACCAATTTGGCGTTGATCATCTCTCTGTCCCAAGTGAAGTTTGGCCAATCAGTTGTTTGATTGATGTACATGACCTGTTTTGTAACAAGTAAATATACAAATTTGCGGTTAATAGTCCGCAAAATATGCGGACTATTAACCGCGCTCCTTCTTTGCCTATAGTGCCCTGTTATAATACTCCCCAGAATTAAGAAGCTGTTTTGAAATGATTAGATAATCTTGTTAAGCGTGATACGTATAAAAGCCAGTTGGACTATCGCGACAGAAGATTCTGCAAGGAACTCATAGTCCGTGGTGAGCCTCCTGAAATTCTCAAGCCAAGAGAAGG
>JAFPDB010000133.1 GCA_017390085.1 Bacteroidales bacterium
GATCGTTCACACCGCAAAGGCTGGCGATCAGGTTGTGGGTTACGCTGTCGAGACGATGACTACGAAGGGATTTAGTGGCGTGTTCCGTTTGATGGTTGGTTTCCGCGCGTCGGGCGAGGTTTACAACATCAATGTTTTGGATAGACGTAGTTTGGTTTGATTACGTTAGCCGTCGTAGGAAGAAATTATACTTTTAATCTGAAATTTCTATTGCATGAATAATTATAAAACATAACTTTGCGACACGAAAACAATTACAGAATAACACTATGTGCGGATTTGCAGTTTATACAGGAAGCAACCTCAGGGTCAAGCTCCAATTCGGCCACGAGGCGTACAACATCAAACACCGCGGACCAGACAACACCCTGATGCAGGACCTGCCTCGCGGCTGGATGGCATTCCACCGCCTCAGCATAATGGACACCTCCGACGCCGGCAACCAACCATTCGTCGCCAACGACGTCTACCTGACCTGCAACGGCGAGATATACAACAGTCCCGCCCTCCGCGCCCGCTACTCCTCCTACCCTTTCAAGAGCGGCAGCGACTGCGAGTGCATCCTTCCGCTTCTGGCCGATAAGGGCCTCGTCGACATGGCTCGCGAGCTCGACGGCGAATTCGCCCTCGTGATTTACGACAAGAAGCAGGACAAGTTCCTTGCCGCCCGCGACCCAATCGGCATCCGTTCGATGTTCTACGGCACGACGGCTGGCGGCGACATCTGCTTCGCGTCTGAAATGAAAGCGCTGAGCGACATCTGCGAGACCGTCATGCCCTTCCCCCCGGGCCACGTCTACGACGGCGAGAAGTTTGTCCAATATACCGACATGACCGCCACGCCCGACGGCTACACCCGCGACGACGAGGAGACCATCTGCCGCAATATCCACGACCTGCTCACGGCGGGCGTCGTCAAGCGCCTGCAGAGCGACGTGCCCGTAGGGTTCCTCCTCTCGGGCGGCCTCGACTCGAGCCTCGTGTGCGCCATTGCGGCGCGCCACCTTGGCAAGCCCATCCGCACCTTCGCCGTCGGCATCGAGGACGGCCCCATCGACACGAAGTACGCCCGCCAAGTGGCGGACTACATCGGCAGCGACCATACGGAGGTCCTCTTCACTAAAGACGACATCTTCAACTCGCTGAGCCATCTGATATACCTGACCGAGACATTCGACATCACGACCATCAGGGCCTCCATAGGCATGTACTTGGTTTGCAAATACATACGCGAGAAGACCGGCATCAAAGTGCTCCTGACGGGCGAAATCTCCGACGAACTCTTCGGCTACAAGTACACCGACTACGCCCCCTCGGCCGAGGCGTTCCAGGCCGAAGCCGCCAAGCGCAACAGGGAGCTATACATGTACGACGTTCTCCGCGCGGACCGTTGCATCTCGGGTTGCAGCATCGAGGGCCGCGTGCCTTTTGGCGACCTCGCCTTCGTCCGCTACGTCATGAGCATCGACCCCGAGCTCAAGCTCAACAAGGTCGGCATCGGCAAACGCCTCTTGCGCAAGAGCTTCGAGGGCGACCTGCTCCCCCACGACATACTCTACCGCGAGAAGGCCGCGTTCTCCGACGCCGTGGGCCACAGCTCAGTGGATTACATCAAGCAGTTCGCCGAGAAGTTCTACACCGACGCGGAGTTTGAGCAGCGACGCAAGAAATACGACCACGTTCCGCCCATCAGCAAGGAGAGCCTCCTCTACCGCGAGATTTTCGAGAGCCACTTCCCCGGCCGCTCGGCCGTGATAAAGGACTTCTGGATGCCCAACAAAGAGTGGGAGAACTGCAACGTCGACGACCCCTCGGCGCGCGTCCTGCCCAACTACGGCGCAAGCGGCAAGTAGGCACTGGCCTTTTGTTTAAAACATTCGACTACAAGTGATTTGTTGGCCTTCTCGTCCGCGGGTTGGCCAACATTCTTTTTCTCGCCGGCGCGACGCTGCTCGCGTCTCGCGCGACGGGGGATCTGCCGTTTGGAACAAAAAAAGTGCCATGCGAGGCGGTACTGTGACGTAACTCACAATATTCTCAATTGTTTGTGGCCTATCGTTCTGCGCGTCGGGGCCAATACTCGCCATCAAAAATTACTATCTTTACCGCGTCTGAATAGATTTAGGAAACAACAGATGCAAACGCAAACAAGAGTACGCTCCACGATAGTGGCTTTCGTACTCAACACGATCATGGCTTATGCGGTCTTCATGCTGAGCCGCATTGAATTCCTCCTCGAAAACTGGTCCAGCATAGCCCCCGGGCTATCGTGGCCGAAAATGGGCGACCTGCTGACCGGCAGCCTCACATTCGACACCTCCGCCATCGCGTATACGGGCATCCTCTATGCCCTGCTGATGCTCGTGCCGTGCTTTAAGAAAGAGAGCCGCGGGTGGCAGACGGCCACCAAATGGATCTACTTGACAGTCAACACCGTCTGCCTTATTGCCAACGTGGCCGACAGCGCATATTTCCGCTTCACGGGACGCCGGTCCACGGCAAGCCTGTTCCAAGAATTTGCCAACGAAGACAACATCGCCTCCATCATCGGGTCCGAACTCCTCACCCGATGGTATCTGGTCCTGTTCGTCGGCGTAATGGGCTACGCCATGGCGCGGCTCTACGTGCAGCCCGCGCCGCGCCCCCGGCCTGCGAAAGTGTCAGGATGGGTGGGCTACTACGCGACCCACACCCTCGCCCTCGGCGTCTACATCCCAATCGCGATAATCGGCATGAGGGGCGGCGCCACCGACGCCACACGCCCCATAACAATCACCAACGCCAACCAATACGTCGACACGCCATCTGAAGCGGCACTCATCCTCAACACGCCCTTCTCGCTCATCCGCACCATGGGCAAGAAGACGTTTGAATCGCCGAGATACTACGACCGCGCGGAACTCGACGCCATATACACGCCACTCCACACCCCCTCCGACACGCTCACCGAACGCCGCAAAAACGTGGTCGTCCTGATAGTCGAGAGCTTCGGGCGCGAGTTTATCGGAGCATATAACGAACGTCTTGACGGCGGGAAGTACAAGGGCTACGCCCCGTTCGTCGACTCGCTTTACAGCCGCAGCGTGAGCTTCGACTACACGTTCTGCAACGGGCGCAAGAGCATCGACGGGATGCCGAGCATCTTGAGCAGCATACCCATGTTCGTCGAGCCTTTCTTCCTCACCCCCGCCGCCCTCAACGATGTTGGCGGCATGGCCGACTGCCTCTCGCGCAAGGGATACGAGACGGCATTCTTCCACGGCGCGGCCAACGGAAGCATGGGATTCCAAGGTTTTGCGCGCCATACGCGCTTCGACAAATATTTTGGCCGCACGGAGTATAAGGAGGACGACCGTTTTGACGGCGACGACGACTTCGACGGCACGTGGGCGATATGGGACGAGCCTTTCCTTCAGTTCTACGCCTTGAAAATGAGCGAGTTGAAAGAGCCTTTCTTGACGGCTGTCTTTACGGCCACGAGCCATCACCCGTTCGTAATCCCAGAGGCGTATCGCGACACGTTTCCCGAAGAGGACGACAACGTGATGCACAAGTGCATACGCTACACGGATCATTCGCTGCGCCGATTCTTCGAGACCGCGAGCCGCCAGCCATGGTACGACAACACGATCTTCGTCTTCACGAGCGACCACACCAACATGGCGGACCATGCCGAATATAAGACCCCCCTGGGCCTCTACGGCTCGCCGCTTCTCATCTTCGACCCGAGTGGCGAAATCGGGGCCGGTCGCCGCCACTGCATAGCCCAGCAAATCGACATCATGCCGACCATACTCAACCACCTCGGATTCGACGAACCCTACATCGCCTTTGGCAAAGACCTCTTCTCGACACCCGACGACGAGACGTGGGCGGTCAACTACAACAACGGGATATACCAATACGTCGAGAGCAACCATCTGCTCCTCTTCGACGGGCACGAGGCCCGCGGGCTCTACGACCTCGACAACGACTGGATGCTGACCAGCGACCTGCGCGGCCAGAAGCCCGACCTCCAAAACCGCATGGAGCGCAGGGTCAAAGCCATAATCCAGCAATACATGGAGCGCATGACGGAAGACCGGATAGTGGTGCGCGAACAACAGGCAACCAAGTAAACCATAACCAAATAACCCCCAAGAAATGGCATTTATCGAAGCCCAAGAAGTGGTGAAGGAGTACTCCGGACACCGCGCACTCGACGGCCTGAGCCTGAGCGTCCCCGAGGGATGCATCTACGGCTTGCTGGGTCCCAACGGCGCGGGGAAGACGACTTTCATCCGAATCCTCAACCAAATCACCCGTCCGGACAGCGGCACAATCCTGCTCAACGGCCAACCGCTCAAGGCATCGGACATTGAGCGCATCGGCTACCTGCCCGAAGAGCGCGGACTATACAAGAAAATGAAAGTAGGCGAAGAGGCCATCTACCTGGCCCGCCTCAAAGGCCTGACGGCCGCCGACGCCCGCGGCAAGCTGCGCTACTGGTTTAGGAAGTTCGACATAATGGACTGGTGGGACAAGAAAGTGGAGCAGCTCTCGAAGGGCATGCAACAGAAGGTCCAGTTCATCGTCACTGTGCTCCACGAGCCCAGCCTCCTGATTTTCGACGAGCCATTTAGCGGTTTCGACCCCGTCAACGCCAACATCCTCAAAAACGAGATCCTTGAGCTCAAACGTAAGGGCGCCACGGTGATATTCTCGACCCACAACATGGCCTCGGTAGAGGAGGTGTGTGACGAGATCACCCTTATCAACAAGAGCCGCGCCGTCCTGTCGGGCTCCGTGCCCGAGGTACGCCAGCGTTTTAAGGATAACAAGTTCCGAATCCGCTACACGGGCGACGACACGTCGCTCACCACCGACGGCTCCCCCGTCAGCATGACCGACGTGCGCCAAAACGGCATATACCGTGAGGCGACGGTGAGCCCATCGGCCATAGCCGCCGACATGACCCCCAACGAGCTGATCCGCAACCTCCTCCAGCACGTCGAGCTGGCGAGCTTTGAAGAGATATTGCCCAGCATGAACGACATTTTCATAAAAATGGTCGGCCACGACGCCTCCGACAACAACAACTAAAAGAGAATGAGCAGCAAACTATCACTCATAATAAACCGCGAGTACAGCACCCGCGTCCGCAAGAAGAGCTTCATCGTCATGTCGCTACTCATGCCCATCGGTATGATCCTGCTCATGGCCCTGCCCACGCTCATCGCGATGCTCGGGCAGACCGAATCCACGAAAATTGCAGTAGTCGACCGGACGGGCCGCTACGCCCAGGCCTTGCGCGACAACAACTCGGCCACATTCTCGTTCCTCCCCCCCGACACGGACGAGGAAGGCCTCCGCGGGTCGTACGAGGCCAGCGGCTACGACGCCTACATGATGATTCTCGGCTCGCCCGCCAAGCGCGACAGCGTCAGGCTCTACTCCAGCTCGACGGTCCCGATGGAGACCGTATCCGACACGGAGGACGCCCTGCGCGAGGAGGTTCGCCGCGAGATAATGAATGGCTACGCCGGCCACACCTCCGAGCTCGACTCGCTCTTCGCGAGCGTCAACGAAGCCGAGTCCAAGATCACGACCATCAACATCTCCGACGACGGCAGCGAGAGCGAGGATTCGGCGGCCATAGGCGCCGTTGTCGGAATCATAACGGCGATGCTCATCTACATGTTCGTCCTGACGACGGGCTCGATGGTGATGCAGGGCGTGATGGAGGAGAAGACGAACCGCATTGTTGAGGTCCTCGTCTCGTCGGTTCGCCCCTTCGACCTGATGATGGGCAAGATAATCGGCATCGCTCTCGTGGCGCTGACGCAGATGGCCATTTGGATTGTCGTGGGCATAGGCCTGACGGCGGTCGCCTCGTCGTTCTTGGTTCCCAATCCCGACGCGGTTGAGGCGTTGGCCGACCCCTCAGTGGCGGCAAATATTGACCAAGGCGTCGTGGTGGAAGTGTTGCAGAAACTCGAGAGCATCAACTTCGCGCAGATCATAACGCTCTTCGTGGTCTACTTCCTTTTCGGCTACCTTATCTACGCCAGCCTGTTCGCCATATGCGGCGCGGCAATGGATCAGCCCCAGGATGGTTCGCAACTAAGCCTGATTGTCATGATCCCGCTCTTCGCCGCCGTCTACATTGCCATCCACACGATGCAGGACCCCGCCAGCGGCCTGTCGTTCTGGGCGTCGATTATCCCCTTCACGTCGCCCATAATAATGATGGCGCGCCTGCCGTTCGGCGTGCCGGCATGGGAGATTGCCCTCTCGCTGGTCGTCTTGGTCGGCACGTTTGTCCTTTTCACCTGGATTGCGGCGCGAATCTACCGCGTCGGCATTCTCATGTACGGCAAGAAGGTCACTTTTGGCGAGATTGTCAAATGGTTTAAGCAGGCGGAATAACCACTTATCTAATAACGCCCTCCATACTATTGTTTACGATGGTATGGGGGCGTTAATTGTTACTGACTGAGTATTCATCATGACAACGTTCAAGCTTTACCACCCCTCTCAACCAAGGGGTGACATTCAGCTTACCTCAAAGACGGAAGTCCTGTGAAGCTATCATCTCGAGAGAGACCCTCCCCCATTTGTTTTGGGACTACCACCAATGGGGTAAAACATACACAGGGCCTGTGTAGCAAATCAAATTGAGCGGGGTACACTTCGCTTGAGTTCAGGATTGGGCGATGCCACGTATTTCATATACCTTGCCCATCCATTCCTACTCGGATTCGCAGGGAGAATTATGAAAGTGTTTTCTTTAGAAGGCATTCCCGCATGGTTTCTTGGTGTTTCTTTCATTATGGTTGTCCTTCTTTGCGCGTACGCGTTCCTACGCAGATATATCCCTTGGACCTTGAGAATACTACTCGGTCAAAAATGACGCGACACAACGTCAAAAGCCCGCGGGGGGACGGTTATCCCCCGCGGGCTTTTGACGTTATAGTTAATGGGCGGTCTATTGCTCCACCCCTTTCATGGTGAGGTTGATGCGGCCTCGGGTGGTATCGACATCGAGGACTCTTACGGAGACGTGCTGATGTAGGGAGACGACGTCGGCGACGTTCTTGACGAAGCGGTCGGCCAATTGGCTGATGTGGACGAGCCCGTCGGTCTTGACGCCTATGTCGACAAAGGCTCCGAAAGCCGTGAGGTTGGTGACGATGCCCGGTAGCGTCATTCCGGCCCGGACGTCGTCGATGGAGTGGACGGAATCGTCGAAAGCGAATTCCTTGATGGCCTGACGCGGGTCGCGCCCTGGCTTTTCGAGCTCGGTCATTATGTCGCGCAGCGTCGGGAGCCCTACGTCGCCGCTCACGTAGCGGTCGAGCTTAATGGCTTTGCGGCGCGCGGGGTCGGACATCAACTCGGCAACGGAACAATGGGCGTCGGCCGCCATTTGTGAGACAATGGCGTAACGCTCGGGGTGGACGGCGGAGGCGTCGAGGGGGTTCTTTGCCCCCGCTATGCGAAGGAATCCGGCGCACTGCTCGAAAGCCTTAGGGCCGAGGCGCGGCACCTTCTTGAGCTCGTCTCGCGAAGAGAAAGGGCCATGCTCGGTCCGGTAGTCGACAATGTTCTTGGCGAGGGTTGGGCCGAGACCGGAAACGTAGGTCAGGAGGTGCCGGCTCGCCGTGTTGACCTCGACGCCGACTTGGTTTACGCAGCTCACGACGACCGAGTCGAGCGACGCTTTGAGTCGCGTCTGGTCGACGTCGTGCTGATATTGGCCAATGCCGAGCGACTTGGGGTCGATCTTGACAAGCTCCGCCAGCGGGTCCATGAGCCGTCGGCCTATGGAGACGGCGCCGCGCACCGTCACATCCTCGTCGGGGAACTCCTCTCGCGCGGTGGCCGAGGCGGAATAGATTGACGCTCCGTCTTCGGAGACGACAAAGACGCGAAGGCATCCTTGCTTGTCGAACTGTCGGACGAAGGCTTCCGTCTCGCGGCTGGCGGTGCCGTTGCCTATGGCAACCGCCTCAATATGGTATGTGTCGAC
>JAFPDB010000014.1 GCA_017390085.1 Bacteroidales bacterium
GGTCGTGTTGAATGCCACGCAAGTCTCGGAGTTGAGACCAAGCTCCTTATAATTCTCAACCTTAGCCTTCGATGCGTTGTAGATCACGAAGTTAGGCTCGAAGTTTGCGAGTTCCTCAGCAGTTGGGCGGATGAACATGTTCGTCACGAAGTGAGCCTGCCATGCCACCTCGACGATGAAACGGACTGCAAGACGGGTTGCCTTGTTCGCGCCGCAGAAGCCGTCGACAACATAGAGGTCCTTGTTCGAGAGCTCACTCTTCGCGATATCCTTAACCTTCGCCCACACCTCTTCAGACATGGGGTGGTTGTCATTCTTATACGCCTCGCTGGTCCACCACACCTTGTCGTGAGACTGCGCGTCGTCCACAATGTACTTGTCCTTTGGCGAACGACCAGTGAAGATTCCCGTCATGACGTTTACTGCGCCAAGCTCGGTCTCTTGACCCTTCTCGAAGCCCTCGAGGCCCGCCTTTGTCTCCTCTGCGAAAAGCTCCTCATAAGAGGGGTTGTGGAAAATCACCTTCGATCCGGTGATTCCGTACTGGCTCAAATCGATATTTGCCATGTCTCTGTGTTATTTTTTATTGTTAGTTGCGTTTTGTTACTATTCGAACATTCCTGTGACACATATAACAACAAGTCGACTTTTTGTTATCGTTGTTGCACTTCGCATCACTCGCAATCGCAAAAATAGTCAGTTTGATTAAATCTACAACACCGAATTAAAGATTTTTTTCCCTAATCACACCCCCTCATTACCTTAATAGAGTAACTTCGCGTCACACATGACAACACCTCTTCTGCCACTTCTTAATTTACCTTTCGTCGGCGACACCGCCACATGGGCAATCATGACCCTGCACGGCGGCGCCCTTTTCGAAGCCCACGGACCATACCAGAGGCGAACGGCACGCACCAGAACCACCATTCTCACGCAAGCCGGCCCGCTCGACATCTCCATACCAATCCGTACCGCACACGCGCTCTTATACCGCGACACGAGGCTCAACTACGATACCGACTGGGACCGACAACTCATGTACGCCCTCAAGACCGCCTACAACTCAACCCCCTTCTTCGAGTTCTTCGAGCAGGACATATCCGCCGTCGTCCGACGCCGGCACGAATTCCTGTGGGACTTCAACTGCGAGATACTCAATCTCATAGCCTCGCTCGCAGGCCTACACCTCACTTTCTCCGAGACCACATCCTTCGCACCGCCGCAAGACGGGCGGCCCGACCTCCGCATCGCCATCGAAACCAAGTTCGCCCAACGGATTCATGACCTCTGCCAAACTGTCCCCTACACCCAAATCTTCGGGCAACCCTACACCGACAGGCCCTTCACGCCATTCCTCTCCATGCTCGACCTCCTCTTCAACATGGGCCCCGAGTGCCGCCCAATCCTCAAACAAATGACTTCTCCGCAATGCTAATACCAGAAAATATTGAGGCCAAGCTCCGTTTCCACAAGATTCGCCACGACGTGGCGGAAGCCTGCCTCACATCCATCGGCAAGGCTCTTGCCAACCAATTGACGTTCTTGACCGACATCGACGAGGTCCGACGCCAAACAGGCATGGCGCACGAGATGTCCACCATCCTCGACTCCGACGCCGAGTTCCCCGCTTCCGAGCTGCCCGACCTCCGCGACTCACTCAGCCGCATCCGCGTCGAGGGCCTCTACCTCAACGAGGAGGAGCTTGCCGCCCTGCGCGTCGCCCTCTCACTATCAATCAGCGCAATAGATTTCTTCGAAAGTGCCGACCCCGACTCCTTCCCCCTGCTCCGGATTCTTGCCCAAGGGCTTGCCCCTTACCCTCTCACCATTCAGCAAATCGACAGGATTCTCGGCCCCGACGGCCAGGTCAAGGACACCGCCTCACCCAAACTCGCCGACATCCGCCAAGAGATTAAGTCACAAGAAGTCGCGGCTGCCCGTCGCCTCAATTCCATTATGCTCCGGGCGCAAAGCATGGGTCTGGTCGAGAGCGACGCCACCATCGCCGTCCGCGACGGAGTCCCCGTCATCCCCATACCCGCTGCAAACAAACGGATGCTCGAGGGCATCATCGTCGACGAGTCATCCACCGGGCGGACGGCGTTCATCCAGCCCGCCGAGGTCGTGGCCATCA
>JAFPDB010000134.1 GCA_017390085.1 Bacteroidales bacterium
ACGAGCTGATTTTCGGGCAATTACGGAGCAAACACATTTTAATGCCGTGTTAAAATGTTGATTCTTAACGCTTTACGCTCTGCGATATATCTCTAATGTGCTATGTTTGATTGAGTTGCGACGAAGTAGGAAACTTTAGTCTGGTTCATTTAAGAAGTCGTTAGCAATGATGAGAGGCGAGAGTCGGTTTAAAAGTTTGAACAAGTTAGCTCAAAATATGATTTTATGCAACCTTGTGCTGCGTGTCGCCGTAACAGAGCATAGAAAGAACAGAGAATAGTTTTTCGTTGATTAGTTGATAAGTGTGTTTGGTGATTAATTTCACGGATACGGGGCGCTGTGAAGCGCCCCGTATTTTTTTGTGCCATGCGTGTGTCGCGGGTTTTGGAAAGAGAAAAGCCCCGCCCCTTTTGTAGAGGGGCGAGGCCAAAACACTTAACATGAAAGTGGTACCACCAGGAATCGAACCGGGGACACACGGATTTTCAGTCCGTTGCTCTACCAACTGAGCTATGGTACCAGACTTATTTCTCTTTTGCGAGTGCAAAGGTATGGAAAAGGTTTTGAATGTGCAATAGTCCGACTCCGGTTTGCAAAGGCGGAAACGCGCTTTTTGACGAAAAAAGAATGAGTGTTGGCGAGAAACTTGACGACGGGGAGGTGGCGAATGACGTCAGAAGAGGGAGTCGAGTGAGCGGTGGAAGTCGGTGGTACGGTGGATGATGAAGATGAGGGAGATGGTGAGAACCAGGGAGATGAGGGTCGCGGAGAGAGGCGGCATCTCGGGGAGACGGGATAGCGCGGCCACGACATCTTCGGATTGCGACGCTTGGTAGACGGCGAGGAAGTTGTTGGTGAAGTGGTAGGCTATGGGGACGAGTATGGATCTCGAGAGGATGAAAAGGGCTCCCATGATTATGCCCATTATTGTGCGGGCGAGGAAACCCGTCATGTCGAAATGCACGGCGCTGAAAACAAGTGCCGTGATGATGACGGCAGAAGTCCATCCACGGGTAAGTCGGCGGATGATGGGTAGCATGGCGCCGCGGAAGAATATTTCTTCGGAGATGGCGGGAATGACGGCGATTGCGAAGAATGGGGAGAGCCAGTCGACGAAGGTATCGAACGTGCAGAGACGGGACAGGGCTTCGGCATTGGCAAGGGCTCCGTCTAAGCTTACGTTCCAGACCGTCTCGCAGAGCCTGCGGTCGATGGCGGCAGCCCACTCGACAAGCGGTTGGCACGAGACCGCGAGAGCTACGGCGCAGAAGATGACGTTAGGCGTTGGCGACTGCCCCTTGATATTTCCTACTCCGAGACGGCGCGAGAGGCAGCCGGGGATGGCGAAATAGAAGATGGAGGCGAGACAAGTGACCGCCCCCAGCCCTATGACGTCGTCAAACTGAAGTAGTAGTATGCCGACGGCCGCGCTATAGCCCCCGACGAGCGCAAGCAGCAGCACCATCAGCGAGAGGAAGGGCGACAATGGCCTTGCGGGGCGGGCGAAATGGGCGAGCATTGGGAGCTATTTGGACTTCTTGCGGGGTTGTGAAGCCCTCTTGTCGCCTGCGTGGCTGTGGACGGAGCCGTCGAGAATGCCCTTGTAGCGTTGCGTGTCGGCAAGGAGTTCGGCTGCTGACTGGATGTTGTCGTCGTATTGCAGGGAGTGCGCGAAGGCGTCGCGCCTGTATCCGTTAATCCGCAGCATCTCGTCTTCGATGAGGGGCTTGACTTGTTCCTTGGCATCGGCCATGTCGCGGTCGATGTCCGGGGCGAGCGGCTTGGCGAGGGCGTCGATGGCCTCTTTCTGTCCGTCGTAGAGGTTCTCGGCCTTGGCGGCAGCCACGAGGCGGTCGTAGGCGGTCTGAGTGGCGGTCTTGTAGGAGAAGTTGGGTTGCGCCTTCATGAAGTTGACGAAATCGGCGTAGGTTTGGTCTGAAATGTAGCCGTTGGCGTCGAGTGGCAGCGGCTTGTTGTGAGCGAGGAAGCTCAGGGCGTAGCGGAACGGGTAGTCTCCCATGACGACGGAGAGGCAGACGGGCTTGTAGTCGCGGTTGGAGAGCATGACGTCGGGTGAGATGCCTCCGCCGTCGTAGACCTTGCGTCCGCCTCGGGTGCGGAACTCAGAGATCAGGGAGTCGGGGACGTAGCCCACGGCGCCGTTCTCGTCGCGGGTGCTGTAGTCAATTGCTTGTACGCATCGGCCCGAGGGGGTGTAGTATTTTGCCGCGGTGACCTTGAGTAGGCCGTCGTATGCCACCTCGTGAGTGGCTTGTACGAGTCCCTTGCCGAAAGAGCGCTGCCCGAGGATTACGGCCCGGTCGAGGTCCTGGAGGGCGCCGGCGACAATCTCGCTTGCGGATGCTGACACGCGGTCTATCATTACGGCTAAGGGGATGACGGTGTCGAGGGGTTCGCGGAAGGCAGTGTAGGTGCGGTCCATGACTTTTCGTCGGCCTTTGCAGGCGAGGATCTTGACTCCGCGGGGCACGAAGTAGTTGACTATTTGCAGGCTCTCGTCTAGGAGGCCGCCCGGGTTGCCTCGGAGGTCGAGGATGAGCCTCTTGGCGCCTTTATTGTCGCGGAGGTCGAGGAATGCGTTTTTGAAATCGTTGGCACATCCGGTCTCGAAGCCGTGGAGGCAGATGTAGCCGGTCTGGTCGTCGAGCATGCCGTAGTAGTCGAGGCTTCCCATCCTGATGACGTCGCGGTGGAAGTTGAAAGTCAGGTTCTTGGGTTGTCCCGGGCGTTGGACTACGACTTTTATGGGGTCTCCGGCTTTGCCACGGAGTTTTGAGCTCACCTCGTCGACCCTCATGCCGCGGACGTCGGCGCCGTCGATGTTGAGGAAGAGGTCGCCCGGTTTGAGGCCGGCCTTGTCGGAAGGTGAGTCGCGATATACCTCTTTGACGCAGACGAGGTTGGTGTCGCTCGACATGGAGATTATGCAGCCGACTCCGCCATATTCGCCGTCGATTTGGAATTTGTAGACGTCACGACCTTCTTCGGGGATGTAGGCGGAATAGGGGTCGAGGTCGGCGAGCATCGCGTTGATGGCGACGGGGACGATGCGGTCGGGGTCCGGCGCATCGACGTAGTTGAGGTTGAGGGTCTTGAAAACGGAGAGGAAAATATCGAGATTCTTGCTGATCTTGAAATCGCGGTCGTCGGCTTTGAAGGCTGCCAGGGCGATGGCGCCGATGGCGATAGCGGCACATGCTGCCGCGCAGAAACGCTTCTTCATCTGAGTATTTGGATGCGTGATTGGGAAAACGATATTGAGACTAAAGGTAGTGAAAAATCGGGAGAGCGGAGGTAAAAACGGGAATATGGAGAGTTTTTGGCCTGAAGGGCTTGTATTATAACGGGAAAGGTATAACTTTGCGGTCGCAATGGGGCGTTAGCCCACGCTATAGTGATGGTACCATAGCTCAGTTGGTAGAGCAACGGACTGAAAATCCGTGTGTCCCCGGTTCGATTCCTGGTGGTACCACGATTATGGATGTTCCCGGCTTCCTGATGTGGAGGTCGGGAATTCTTGTTTGTATAAGGCGCCACCCTCCCGCGAAAAGGGATACGCCCGCGGCCTTCGGGACGTTTAGATGAGGATTTATGCAATCCGGCGGTTGGCTCGTGGGGAGGAAGTGTAGTAAATTCGCGGCAATAAACAGAAAAAGATGAAGATAGGCCAACTGGACCTTGGCGAGCGTCCTGTGTTGCTCGCCCCGATGGAAGATGTGACCGACATGCCGTTCCGCCGGCTGTGCAAAGGTTATGGCGCGGACCTGATGTACACGGAGTTTGTAAGCGCTGACGCCATAATCAGGGACATAAAGAGCTCGATGAAGAAGCTCGACATTGACGACGCCGAGCGGCCCGTGGGTGTGCAGATCTACGGGCGCGAGATTGAGCCTATGGTCGAGGCGGCGCGGATTGTCGAGGCGAGCGGCCCAGACATTATCGACATAAACTTCGGGTGCCCCGTGAAGAAAATCGCCGGCAAGGGCGCGGGTGCCGGAATGCTGAGAGACATACCGAAAATGGTGGAGATGACGCGCCAGATTGTCCGCGCGGTGGACCATACTCCCGTGACGGTGAAGACGCGCCTGGGTTGGGACGAGAACACGAAATTCGTGGTCGACACGGCCGAGCGGCTGCAAGACGTCGGGATAAGCGCAATAACGATTCACGGGCGGACGCGCTCGCAGATGTACACCGGCGAGGCTGACTGGACCTTGATCGGGGAGGTGAAGAGTAACCCGCGGATGAGAATCCCCGTGATAGGCAACGGCGACATCGACAGCGCGAAGAAAGCCGCGGAGGCCTTCGGGCGTTATGGGGTTGACGCCGTGATGATTGGCCGCGCGTCGATTGGCAAGCCATGGATTTTTGAGGAGGTGAAACATTACTTGTCGACGGGCGAGGAGCTCCCCGAGGTCGGCATTGGCGAGGTAGCTCGCCGCCTGGCTCGGCAACTGGATGACACCGTGGCGTGGATAGGCGACGAGCGGAGGGGGATTTTGCACATCAGGAGGCATATCGCGGTCAGTTTCAAGGGAGTGCCGAACTTCAAGGAGAAGCGCGTCCGCCTGCTGCGGGCAGAAAGCGTGTCGGAGATTAAGGAAATGCTCAGTGAATTGGAGTGAGTTTTTAATAAGCGCGTGGAGGGCAAAAGTTTTTGAAAGAATGACTATATTTGTTACGTAACTCAAAAACGAGGGCGCATTCCCTCCCAATCAAAGAAAAGATACCATGAAAGAACTTAAAGGCACCAAGACCGAGAAAAACCTTTGGGAAGCGTTTGCAGGCGAATCGATGGCCCGCAACAAATATAGCTACTTCGCCTCGCGCGCCAAGAAGGACGGCTATGAGCAGATAGCCGCAATCTTTGAGGAGACGGCGGCCAACGAGAAAGAACACGCCAAGTTGTGGTTCAAGCTGCTGATGGGTGGCTCGATCCCCAGCACGACTGAGAACCTGCTCGCGGCAGCCGAGGGCGAGAATCAGGAGTGGACCGACATGTACGACCGCATGGCCCGCGAAGCCGAGGAGGAAGGGTTCGACAAGATCGCCGAGATGATGCGCGGCGTGGCGAAGATTGAGCGTGAGCACGAGGAGCGTTACCGTAAGCTCTTGAAGAACATCGACGACGCAGTGGTCTTCTCACGCGACGGCGACTGCGTATGGCAGTGCCGCAACTGCGGCCACATCGTGATCGGCAAGAAGGCTCCGGAGAGATGCCCGGTCTGCGACCACCCGCAGAGCTACTTCGAGATCCGTAAGGAGAATTACTAAGTCAGCATTCAGGTAAAGATTTCCCCGCCCGCCCAAGAGTTCAATTCTTTGGGGCGGGCGGGGTTGTTTTTGTGCATATAGTTTTTTTTTGGGGGGGGCAACGGGGGCTAAGTCCGATGGTAAGCTTTTGTGTTCGGGTTCCCTTCACGAGTAAGCATATAACAACTTGATTATCTGAGACTAAACCTAAATCAAATATTGCGGACACGCCTGAAGTTAAAAACTTTTCTCCGTTGGATACTACAGAGGAAGGGCAGGAGCATGCCCATGATGCCTATGCATTTACATTCGAAGAGTCTGTCTATTGTTTTAGCTTTTGAGTGTTAGGGCCTCATTTGCATATACCATGGGGAGGGAAAATGTAAACGAGAAAAATGTACTTTTTGGTGGGGGGCTTGGACAACGAGGTAGAAAGACTGGGAGACACAAAAAAAAGCGGAAGCCACGTGGGCCTCCGCCAAACAAACTGTTAAAAAATGAAGGTTACTTCTGCCGTTGAACGTTATCTTCCAGAGTGTAGCCACCAACAAACAAGACGGACTCGTTAGGAATTTCGCTCAGCTTACACGTACCCGATACTTTTGGCGATTCTGACGAATTCTCTTTGTCCTTGCCGTGTTTTAGGCTGTAGTCGCCGTGTGGCAGATCCCTGAAGACGAGATAGTTAGCCAATCGGGCTGCAACGACTTTGTCGGTCTTGGCTGTATTAGCGATCTGAATTGCTTTTGCGACGACGAAACCCAACAAACCTCCACTGCTCTCTACGGAGAGGTCAATCTCGGTCTCGCACTCGCGATCGAAGATAATCTCGTTGGTTTTGGTGGACTTGATTATGTAGCGGACCTCGACGTCGATTATGGGAGAAACGACGGCGCGCTTTTTCCACTTCTTGATTTCGGTGAAGACGACAGCGTCTGCACCGAAAAGCTCATGGAACTTGTTGAGGGGCTTGTCGATGAACTCCTCGGCATCGTAGGCGCTCTCTTGCTTCAAGACATCCATACTCATCTGAGGCGGGATGATGTAGTAGCCGCATTCGCCAAGAGGTCGGGCAATGGAGGTGTACATCTGGTCTTTGGCCTCAACATCTTCGGTGCGGTTGATTGGCGGCATTATGAGGAGGGAGTGGGGATTCTCGTTGTAGATGCCTGCGTAGCGATCGCCTTTGGTTACGACTTCTTTGGAACCGCAAGAGGACAGCAGAATTGCCGCAAGCAATGTGAATAATACGTGTTTCATATTACTTAGAGAGTTTTTCGATAAACGGTTCGATGAATGTCTTCGACTCGGGGTAGAGCTCGATTTCCTTTTTCAGCATCTCGATGCCCCTGTTTTTGAAGAAAGCCGGGTAATCGTCGGTTTGATACCAGTTCTTCTGAACATCTGTGGCGTTTTGCGCAAAAGTGGTGGCTGTCCCTGGTTTGAGGAGCAGGTAGCCATATTCTGCACAAATGCCTGGGGGCGGCATCTTTCTTAAGCCTGTGGGATGTTGGATGATGTCCTCGTAGCCGACCACGAGCGCGCATAACGTCTCAGGCGTCATGTTCTTCTCGTTGTTGTAGACGATGTTCTCGTAGTAGGTTCCCGCATACTGCATACCGCCGTAGTTGTAGAGGGCGTATGTCATTTTTCCACCGGAACACGACGACAACAATGCGGCAACAGCCAGGGTGGGAAGCGCCAATAACAACTTCTTTCTCATTGTTTCACTTGTTTTTATGTAATTGAACCATTTTGTGCTCTTGAGCCGAGACGAATACCTTGTGTTCGTATTTCGACTTCATGGTAGTGGAGTAGTAGCCGTCTTTCTCACGCATCGAGACGACGACTGTATGCTGTCCTGGTTTGACGTAAATGGTGTTTTTGGCCGTCTTCTTGATATTAGGTTTTTTGCGCCAATCTTGCGTACGGACGGTCTTGATCTCGTAGGTGTCCTTACCGTCGACGGTTACTTGTATAGATTCCTCATCGTCGAGGAGGAACGAGATCATCGCCTCGTCAGCCTTGCCCGACGTTACACTGTAGACACCCGTCTTGCAAGCCACCAAGAGCAGCGACGCGCACAGAGCGACAATAAACTTCTTCATGGCAGGATGTTATTTGTCTGATATATAGTAATTAGCGAGATTGGCGACATCGATGGCGGTGCCGTCGTAGGAGCAGATTGAGACCTCGGTCTCGGGCATATCGCCATAGGAGGAGAGGACCTTGACGGTTCCGACCTTATGGCCCGGCAGCTCGATGCTGATGCCCGTCTGCGGATTCTTGACGACCTTGCCCTTGACGTAGACGTTGAAGACGTCGCCCACGGCGAGACCTTGCGCCTGACCGCCCGAAATGATGTAGGAACCCTCTTCGGCGGAGAGGATGTAGGAACGCCAAGGCTTGTCCATACACTTATTGATGATGTTCTCAATAAGTTGACTGATGGCTGCGGAGATGGCCTTGTCGCTGAGGGTGGCGTCGTAGTTGGCTGCGCCGCCGAAGCCCATGACCTTCTTATTGGTCACCTCGGCAAAGCCCTTGGCCTCGTCGGAATAGATGACGAGCGACGTGGCGACCTCGACAAGACGGATGCTCACACCCGCCTCGACAGTCTGCGTTTTGCTCCTGGAAAAAGCCTTCTTGTGGCCCTCGGTCTTACGTCCGAACTCCGTTATCGAACCCAAGATGATGTAGTCGGCGCCAATTTTGGACATATCGGACCCGGCCTCCTTGACGAGTATGTCGAGGCCGTCGCGCTCAAGGAGAATGAACTTACCGCTTGCGGCGAGCTTGGTCGAAAGTATGTCGAGAGCCTGCTTACGCATGGGGTCGTTCTCCTTATCGTAGAAGAAGCCCTTGGCGTATTGGGTCTCGTTGCTGAAACGCCCGACGGCCACTTTCCTCTTGATGGATTTCTCCTGGGCAAAAGAGGGGTGCGCAACGAGCATCAGTAGCGCAAAAATTGAACAAAGAAACTCCTTGGGTTTTGAGAAATACCCAAATTTAGTAAACATATCCAAAAAGTTTGAAGGATTAGTGTCTGCTAAACGCTAAATATAACGGAAACCAGACACTAATAATTTAGACACCAGATTGGGCAGAAGCCTACTCATCAGAAAGTGTAGCCTACGCCTAAGCAAATGCGGTTTGAATTTCCCTCAGCTCCGCTTTCATAATCCCACGGCTTTATGAAACCCTGCTTGACGGTGAAATCGAAGAATGTCTTTCCGACGAACCAGACGCGCACGCCATAGTTGAGTCCAACATCGAAACGGTTCGCATCGTCAAAATCATCGAATACGTCATATTCATATTCCTTGCCACCGTACTGTCCTTTATAGTTACCGAAGATGTCGAACGTGAAGTTGAGACCAACGTGTGGGTTGACGGCGATGGGAGAAGAGCCAATCTGAATACGGGAATTGAAGTCGAAGGGGGAGAACTCAGCCATGAAGCGACTTTCCTTATCATCTTCGTACTTCTCACCCCTGTTTGCCACGCCGAGGTTCATGCCCCAAAGGAACATGTCGCTCCCCATAGGCTTGAAGAAGCCGACCAACGCCTCATAGCCTGGCATTCGGCTGCTCTCGCCGTCGATGTCTTCGTAGGTATATTTGTTGAGTGAGAGGTTGGCTTGTACATACCATTCGGTCTGGGCATATGAAGCCGCCGAGGCAAAGACAAGAGCGAGTGTTAATAAAATCTTTCTCATTTTTTTAGTGATAGTTTAAGAATTTGAAAGCTCGGTGTTTCAGCTGTTACTTATAGCCGATAATGTTTCCTTTTTGGACCGTGCTAAAATAGATAAAATAAAGCTACACCCCCGTTAACATTCATTAACTCTCAAAAATCCATATTTCTCAATTAGGGGCTTGTGTGGGGCTAAAGCAATATGCCAAGGGTGCGTTCGGTCGGGGAAATGAGGGGCAGAGCGGCGTGCGGCGAGATGAAAGGAGTTGGCAACCAGCTCATGAAAGGGCGCAAAAAGGGCATGCGCAATGTTCGTAGCGCTTCAAAAAAGAAACAAAGCCTTAACCTTTGGTGTAGCGGTCGAGAGAGAGTGAACGGAGGAAATGTCCGACGTTGAGAGGCACGGGGAGGTCGAGGAGCGAACCGTCGGCGACGATGATTGTGTTGAACTTGGCGCGGGAGGTCGCTACGTTGAAGAGGCGTTCCTCGAGCGAGGCGAGGGCCGAGGGGCGCGGAATGAGGTAAAAAGCGTAGTCGACAGTGAGGCCCTGAACCTTGCCTACGGTGGCTATTTTTAGTTTTTTGGGAAGGTCACCGAGCCGGTGTTGGAGTGAGGCGCAGATGCCAAGAGCCGTCGCGGCGTGCTTGGTCAGAATGGCTATTCGGGCTGTTGGGTTCTCGTCGAGCAGTTCGGAGGTGGTGCGGCATATGAAGTCTATGGCGTTTTGCGGGGCTAAGTCGGATGGCGCAAGAGGCAACGTGACGAGCACGGGACCGCCATCCTTGTGCAGGATAGGGTTTGAAGAGGGTATCTGATCGAATGAGGATACGGACCGCAGATTGTTGGCGTAGAAGATGCCCGTGAAACGCGCGCCGCGGGGCGTGAGGCGGAGGGTGTCGCTCAGTAGGAAAGTGTGGAAATCCTGATGATGGCAGATTGTCGTGAAGCCGTTAACGATGTGCTCCCAATTGTTTCGGGCTATAACCTCTGGCGGCGTGACGGTCACGGGCGGAAGCTGCTTTTGGTCGCCAATCCAGACGACTTTCTTGCCAAGCCTCACGGAGGCGGCAATCATGGGGAGAAGTGCTTGGCTCGCCTCGTCCATAATGACGTAGTCGAAGGGGGGCACGGGTGGGGCTGATTTTGCCCAAGAGCTTGCCACGCAGAACGTTGCGAGGGAGAGGTTGCCGGCCGAGATGGGGAGAGGATGGGCGTCGATTGAGTCGAGTTGCGGAAGCTCACGGCGCTCGTCGGGGGTGAGATTGGCTTTGCCAACAAGTCCTCGGCTGACGAAGTCGCTAAGGTCTCTTTTGAGGGCAATCTCCATAAGCGCGCGGTTGGTGAGAGACGTTGCGAGTACCGAATGGCCGAGGGTAAGAAGCCGCGCTATGAGTTGGGCTATGCGGTAGGTTTTACCAGTGCCCGGGGGACCTTGGACTATGAGGTAGTCGGCATGTTGGAAATGTGGAATCACCGTCGCGGTGAAATCGTCGGAGTATCGTATGGAGACGGGATTCCAAGAGGATGCCTCGGTTTGGAAATCGAGAATCTGGTTGGCCTGGGGCGAAACTTGGGAGTTAACGATCTGGCGAAGATTTTCGAGGTAGGTAAGCGGGTCGTCTTTGGCCCCTGAGGTGTCGCATTCAGGCGATACGCCGTTGCGCAGCATCTCAATTTCGGAGCTAAGGAAAAGGTCGTAGTCTTCGCGCCTGTATCTCAATTTCAGAAGCTTTTGGGAGGTTGGGTTTGTTTGGCCGTGAAACAGAGTTTGAAGATAACTGAAATGGATTAGAAAAAGAAGATTTTCTTGTGCGGCCTAAAATTGGAAAAGGCTCGACGCGCTGTCTTCTTCACGTCGAGCCTTATGGTTGGTCTCCCCCACCCTATCTGAATCCGAACGTATAGGCGGCCTTGAAGCCTACCGACATCTCGTAGGCCTTGTTGACGAGGTTTGAGGAGAGGACACCGTTGTACGTGCGGTTGTCGGGCGTGTAGAGGGCAGAGGAACTGCCGTTAGTCACGCTCAAAATGCCGTGGCTGAAGTAGATGCCGACGTAGAAAGAGCGTTCGTTGGTCAGGGGGTGCGAGAAGCCTATGTCGGTGAACGCGGAGACACCGATAGACTTAGTGTCGGCCTTTCCTGCATACTCATTGCGTGAGTAGAAGCCGTGATTCTCAAGGTCTTCGTACTCGACATTTGTGGAGGGGAAATAGCCAGAGATTGTCATTTTGCCAAGACGCGAGTTATCGGTCTTGAACTTCTTGACAATTGGCACTTCGAGCCTTACGCCACCACCGACCATGATTTTCCATATCGATTGACCAAGGTAGTTGGTGTAGTAGACTCCAAAAGGGACCTCGACGTTAATCGTACGCTGGATTTCCTCCCAATAGCGGAATTCTGTCTTAAAGGTGTAGGTCTCGCCATTGTCGGGGTGGACAAGCTCCTCCTCGACGACCAAGTTGTCGTATTTGGAGCGTGTGCTGAAAATCGACGCCCCGATTCCCATGGCGAAGTGTAGGGTCGGCTTGTAGGCGTTACGGTACTGCGCCCCTATGGTTAGACCAAAACGCCCATTGCCGTCGCCGCCGTCGTTGAGATCGGTACGCAGACCGTGGTAGCCCGCGCCAACAGAGAGGTCGACGTACCGCGTGCAGCGCGACATCTTTCTTTTAGAGAAACGGGGGAGTTTGCCAAACTTCTGCGAATAGGCTGCCGGGGCCGCGAGCAAGAAGAGGCACAAGAGTAATGCGAGTTTTTTCATCTTCTTACTTTTTGACGACGTTAGCCTTGAGATTATCAACAACTACGATGTAATACCCTGTCTCATAGGAAGACATATCGACGGAGGTGTGGGAGCCAAGGAACTCGCCCTGGTGGACTTTGAGACCCTTGTTGTCGACAATGGAGAATTTATGGGCTTCACCGACATCGTTGGTGAGCTCAATGTTGACCATGTTGACGACAGGGTTAGGATAGACGCGCAGCATGATTGACTTATTGTCGTTGAAGGTTTTGGGACAGGTGTAAAGCTCATCGCCATCGACCGTTATGACGCGGACGTGATAGGTGCCAGAGAGACCTCCAATCTGCTGATAGTAAGGACGAGTTGCATCAGGTATCTCCTCGCCATTATGATACCACTGGTAGTAATGGAATCGGGGCGTAAGGTCAGAGGGGTTGCTCAGATCGACCTTGTTGATGATTGACACAACGTCGGAGAAGATGTCGGTAAGGTAGTCGCTCGAGAGGTTGACGCTGACCTGAAGTTCGTAGACATCGGACGTAAGGCCGTCAAACTCACTGAATTGGACCAGCAAAGTTACTTTCTGCTCGGATGTTGGCTCAAGTGAGAAATTGAGCACACCCTCGTTAGTAATTGGCGTAAAGTCGGCATCGTAGATGGATGTGGAGTCGGACTTTACAACAATCCTGTAATCGGTGGGGTGACCAGAGATTACTGTGTAGGATGCCGAACCTGTCGTGCCTGGGCAATAGCCATCGGCATCGGCGACAAGGTTCTCGACAATGAGCAAGTCGCGTACAATGGTCATATCCCATGCCTCGTCCGTGAAGAGGGCCGAGTAGTAGTCCTCGGTCTCGTCGACGGAGAAGCGGACGTTGTAGGTGCCTGGCTCTACGGGAGGCGTGGTGGTCCAAGCCTGCTGACCATTCCTGTAGTAGACGGTAATGTTGCCGTCTCCCTCGACCGTCACGACCTTAGGCTCACCGTCGAACGAGAGTGACTCGGGCAGCGTGACGACATAATCCTCAACCTCGCGATGTAGCTTATCGCCCTTCTTTATGACCACGGTCGTTATGGGCGAAGCGTAGTAGTTGCGCGACTCTGGGTAGCGTATTTTGTATGTTCCAGAAGCGAGGAGCATTGCGGGATCGAGAACTGGGGTGAAGGTGTCGTCGCCGTCGAGGCAGAACTCCATTTCTGTCGTCGCGCCGACAAACTGACCGTCTTCTTTCGACGGGCGGCTGGTAGGCTTGCCAGTGACATCGGGAGCGGACCTATCTGCCTTGATGATGTCGAACCACCATGAGTCGTTTACGAACTCGGCCGCTCTGTATTGCTCATCGGCTTCTACTACAATCTTGACAATATAGTTATCAACATCGACGGGCGCATCGGTTGTCCAGACGTTGCCATTATCAGCCGAGTAGAAGATTTTTATCTCGCCTGGGCCCGTGACAGTCGCAGGCTTTGGAGAGCCATTGTAGACGAGGTCGGCAGGAGCCGTGAAGTGGTAGTCGGCAATCAGCCTGTCGAGCGGCGTAATCTCGCCATCCGTGGCCACAACCTCAGATTGGGCAACAAGCTGGTAGTTTGCGCTGCCGAGTGTGTAGGTTGCAGTAATAGGCTTATTGGTTCCAACGGCTGGTTTGTCGTAAGCGAGAGAGACGGCGAAACCTGGGTCAAAGCCATCAACAACGCCAATGAGGGTGTACCTGACGTTGGCAACGGAGGTCGTGCCGTCGTAGGGTTTCTTCTTGTCGAAAGAATCGACCTGCACGGTGAGCGTCTTTGGCAAGATTGTGAAATAGACCTCACGATCCTGTACGTCGAAGTTGCCGCCGGCCGCATCTGTAATGATAATCTTGGCCTCGCCGGAAGCTTCGACATTATTGACGTAGGAGACGTTGTATTCCTGAGCCGGGATGACGTTCCCTTGCGCATCGCGAATCGTAATGGACGGCGTATGCGCAGTGCCGTCGAACCTGAACGAGTCAGGAGATTCTTCAACTACGTAGTCGACCACAAATGCGGCGGTGATCGTCCAGCCGTGGGAGGCGGCGGTGGGGAGGGCGTAGTTGGCGTTCGTGAGGCTTTCCGCAGTGGCGGTGTAGGTGCCGACGGCGGTGGCGGTGTTGCCTGTGTAGGTGTCGATGGCGCACACGTCGCTCGATACTATGTTGCCGAGGGTGGCGGTGACGCTCTTCTCCGTGCCGTCGTAGGTGAAGGTGTCGTCGCTCCACGTGAGGGTGACTTGACGTTGGGCGATGGTGAAGTGGGAGGTGGTCTCCGC
>JAFPDB010000135.1 GCA_017390085.1 Bacteroidales bacterium
CCAACTTGTCAACGTCCTCTACATTCTCGACGAGCCAAGCATCGGGCTTCACCAGCGCGACAACATCAAACTCATCAACTCGCTAAAGCACCTGCGCGACATTGGCAACAGCGTCATCGTCGTCGAGCACGACCGCGACATGATGCTCGCCTCCGACTACATTGTCGACATCGGCCCCGGCGCCGGACGGAAAGGCGGCTACGTCGTGGCGGCCGGAACGCCATCAGAGATTCTCAAGAGCGACACCATGACCGCAGCCTACCTCAACGGGTCACGCCAAATAGAAGTCCCGTCGATGCGTCGTCCGGGCAACGGCAACTTCTTGACAATCAAGGGGTGCAGAGGCAACAACTTGAAGAACGTCGATGTCTCGTTCCCGCTCGGCAAACTCATCTGCATGACAGGAGTCTCGGGCAGCGGCAAGTCCACACTCATCAACGAGACGCTCGCGCCACTCCTAAGCAAACATATCTACAATTCGCTCAAAGACCCCATGCCCTACGACTCCGTAGAGGGTCTCGAGTTTGTAGACAAGATAGTCACCGTCGACCAGTCGCCACTCGGGCGCACACCGCGCTCCAACCCAGCCACCTACACTTCCGTCTTCGACGACATCCGGAAAATTTACGCCGAGCTGCCAGAATCGAAACTCCGCGACTACAAGAACGGACGCTTCTCATTCAACATTAGCGGCGGACGTTGCGAGACGTGCAAAGGCGCTGGAGTCCAGGTCATCGAGATGAGCCTCCTGCCCGACGTCATGGTCGAATGCCCCGTCTGCGGCGGAAAACGATACAACCGCGAGACACTCGAAGTAAAGTTCAAAGGGAAATCCATAGGCGACGTGCTGCTCATGACCATCAACATGGCCACGGAGTTCTTCGAGAGCATCCCCTCCATCTACAATAAGCTCAACACGCTAAAGAACGTCGGCCTCGGATACATAACCCTCGGGCAACCCTCCACAACGCTCTCGGGAGGCGAGAGCCAACGCGTCAAACTCGCCACAGAGCTTGCAAAACGCGACACTGGCAGCACCATTTACCTTCTCGACGAGCCAACCACAGGCCTACATTTTGAGGACATCCGAATCCTGATGGACGTGCTCAACAAGCTCGTCGACCGCGGCAACACGGTCATCGTCATCGAGCACAATCTCGACGTCATTAAACTGGCTGACTACATTATCGACATGGGTCCCGAGGGCGGACGCGGCGGCGGTCAAATTGTCGCGCAAGGCACCCCGGAGGAGGTCGCGCGCTGCCAAGCAAGCTATACGGGCCAATTCCTGCGCCAAGAACTCGGTCTCTAAGACCCTCTATGGGTCAAAAGTCCGCAGGGCTCTCGACTATCACTTCCACCCCTGTCCGCGGATGGCGGAACTTTACCATTTCCGCATGAAGCAGCAGCCGCTCCCCAAGTTCTCCGTACAAGTTATCGCCTACAATAGGGTGCCCAAGCCCCAGAGGGCTTGCCATGTGGACGCGTAGCTGGTGCGTCCGGCCAGTCAAAGGATACAGGTGCACTCGGGTCCTGTCCTCCCCCGCATCAACGACCACGTAGCTCGTGACGGCCTCTTTACCCCTGACGAAATCGACCATCTGGCGAGGCCTGTCCTCAATATTCGGAATCAAGGGGAGGCGTATCGCGCCTTGCGGTTTATCCACGCGCCCCTCAACGACTGCGACGTACTTTTTGCTCACCTTCCGCTCCTCAAAGAGCCGCTGCATGGCGGCGTGAGTCTCTTTGTCTTTGGCTATGACCACAAGACCTGACGTTGCTTGGTCGAGCCTATGCACGTAGCCGGGGCCCGTTATCGCGCGCACCGCGCCAACCATGCTCATGAGCGACTCTTGACCCGCATTTTCGCTCACGGTCACGAGCCCATGCGGCTTATCCGCAATGAGCAGCCATTCGTCTTCATAGACAATCTTGAGTACGGGGTTGGCGGCCATTGGGAGTTCAAGAGGGTTGCTCTCGACATCCATCCCCCTCATCATTCGTTTCAATACTGGCCCGCACTTCGAATTGCAAGCCGGGTAGAATCGCCCCTCGGAGCGGATTTCGGCATATGGCGACTCACCCATCCAAAACTCAGCCATGCAGACGGGCCTTAGCCCATTCTCAAAAGCGTAGTTGAGCAGCTTCGGGGCGGCGCACTCCCCCGCCCCCGCTGGCGGCACGCCACGTCGCGCCTCGAGGAACATATCCCATATGCTCACCAGCTCGCCGTCGGCGCATCGGGCTTTCATGCGGCTGAACAACCATCGTTGAAGGACGTTTGAACGCCTTTTACGCTCCGTTTTAAGGCTTTCAATCCTACTCCTTCGGGCGGATATTTCGACCCTCAAATTTTGGGCTTCGGCCTCAAATCTGTCCGCCGCGCGCTTTATCTCGGCTTTCTCAAACTGGCTTTGCCTGTCGAGTTCCGCGCCCTTGTCGGAATTCTCGGCGCGCAATTTTCGTCTCATTTCCCTATTCTCTGCATAGCTCTTTTTCATGTCCCCAAGGAC
>JAFPDB010000136.1 GCA_017390085.1 Bacteroidales bacterium
GCTCTTCCGATCTAAAGTCGTTCTCGTCGATTTCTGGGCCTCCTGGTGCGGGCCCTGCCGCGCCGAAAACGCCACGCTCGTCGCCGCCTACAAGAAATTCCACAAATCCAAATCCTCAAAAGGCGAAGGCTTCGAGATTTTCAGCGTGTCACTCGACGTCAACCAAGACCGATGGCTAAAAGCCATCGACTCCGACAAACTCGATTGGCCCTCTCACGTCTGCGATTTTAAGGCGTGGAGATCCCCCATAGCCTCCAAATACGGAGTCAGGCAAATACCATCAAACTTCCTCATCGACAAGGACGGAGTCATCGTTGCCACCAATCTCCGAGGGCAACAACTCATACAGTTCCTCTCCGACCTCTTCAACTGACATAATGTCATCCAAAACATGACATATCACATGGGCGACCAACAACGGCCGCCCTTCTTCGTCTGACATTTATTACGACTTCTGACAAAAAGACCGAAATACAATGTTTGGCAACCATTTTGAAAAACACCCCGCGGCAAGTCACGCCACTCCACAATAACAAACTTCTCAGACCATGGACAATAATCAAGATAAACAGCCAGAGGCAACAACCGAAGAGCAAATCGACACGCAAAACCACAAAGCCCCTGAAGCCCAAACCACAAACGAACCCGAGGCCCAAGACCAGCAGCCGCAAGACGGCGAACTCGACAAGCTCAAGCAACAACTCGCCGACCTCAACGACAAGTACGTCCGCACCTGCGCCGAGTACGACAACTTCCGCAAAAGGACGGCCCGCGAGAAAGCCGACCTCATCAAAAGCGCCGGCTCCGACATACTCGCCGCACTGCTCCCCGTCATCGACGACTTCGAACGGGCACTCGCCCACATGTCCGACGACGCTGACGTGGCAGCCGTAAAAGACGGCGTGACTCTCATATACAAGAAATTCAACGACTACCTCCTAAAACGTGGCGTCACAGCCATCCAGACCGAAAACCTACCTCTCGACACCAACCTCCACGAGGCAATCACAATGATACCTGCACCAACACCCGAAATGAAAGGCAAAATCATCGATTGCGTCGAGAAAGGATACCTCCTTGGCGACAAAGTCCTCCGCTTCGCCAAAGTCGTCGTCGGACAGTAAAGCCCACACCACATTTTTTTTTGACGACAGCCACTCACACACACACACAAGAAAGGAGCCTGCTAAACCATGGCAAAAAGAGACTACTACGAAGTCCTCGGCGTAAACAAAAACGCAACGCCCGAAGAACTTAAAAAGGCCTACCGAAAACTGGCCATCAAATATCACCCCGACAGAAACCCCGGCGACAAGGAGGCCGAAGAAAAATTCAAAGAGGCCGCCGAAGCCTACGACGTCCTCTCCGACCAAAACAAACGCTCACGATACGACCAGTTCGGACACGCCGCCTTCGACGGAGCCGCAGGCCAAGGCGGAGGATTCTACGGTGCCGGTGGCATGAACATGGACGACATTTTCAGCCACTTCGGCGACATCTTCGAGGGTTTCGGATTCGGAGGAGGCTTCTCCTCCCGACGCTCCGGAGCCGCGGCCAACCGCGGCTCCGACCTGAGAGTCCGAGTCAAGCTCACCCTCAAAGAGTGCGCAACGGGAGTCGAGAAAAAACTCAAAGTCCGAAAACAAGTCTCTTGCCCACACTGCAACGGCTCCGGAGCCAAAGACGCCAACTCCGTCAAGACCTGCTCACAATGCAATGGCATCGGCTACGTCACGCAGGTCGTCAACTCCTTATTCGGACGTATGCAAAGCCAGAGCCCATGCCCCTCTTGCGCCGGACGAGGCAAGACCATAACCGACAAATGCCCAAAATGCGGAGGAACAGGTACCGTCTCCGACGAGGACGTCGTCTCAGTCAAGATCCCCGCCGGAGTAGAAGACGGAATGCAACTCAAAGTACGTGGCGGAGGCAACGCCGCGCCCAACGGAGGCACACCCGGAGACCTCCTCGTCGTCATCCAAGTTGAGGAAGACTCTGTCCTCAGCCGCGACGGCTCCAACCTCATCTACCACCTCCTCCTCTCCGTCCCCGAAGCCATTCTCGGCACCGAAGTCGAAATCCCTACCGCCGAGAACAAGGTCAAAATCAACATCGAGGCTGGCACCCAACCCGGAAAAGTCCTACGCCTCAAAGGCAAAGGACTCCCCGAACTCAACAGCTCCATCCGTGGCGACCTCCTCATCCGAGTCGATGTCTACATACCCAAGAAACTCTCCGCCGACGACCAGAAAACCATCGAGAAACTTAAAGACAACCCATCCTTCAAACCATCCCCAACCGAGAAAGCATCCTTCTTCGAAAAAGTCAAGCAGATGTTCAGTTAGGGTAGAGTGGAAGCTGCCGCGCAACACGCCAGCATTTCTCCCTACCGCCAAAATTTTCCCGTGTTGAAATTTCAATAAAGGCAAAACTAAATTAACTTTGCCCACGCAACCAGCGTCACGACGACGCGCGTCCTCACATTAATTCCCAATGAACCGGGCGAGGCCCCAAAACACAACCAACGCCCACCCCGGTCTACAAAAACATCCTGAGTTCATGGCTCAATTCAATCTTCAAGGCTCAATCGCGGCTCTCGTCACGCCGTTCAAAACTGACGGCTCCATCGACTACGAAGCCTACGACCGACTGCTCGACCTCCATATCGACAACGGCACGGCCGGAGTCGTAGTCTGCGGCTCCACCGGCGAGACACCGACGCTAAGCGAAGAAGAAGACGCGCGTATGTTCCGCCACACCGTCGACTACGTCAACCATCGAATGGTCGTAATCGCCGGAACCGGCTCCAACTCCACCGAGAGCTGCATCAAATACTCACGCAACGCCGCACAGGCCGGCGTCGACGCACTGCTCACCGTTGGCCCCTACTACAACAAGCCAACCGACGAAGGCATGTACCTCCACTTCTCCTCCGTCGCCAAGGCCCTCGACACCCCCATCATCCTCTACAACGTCCCTGGCCGCACCGGCACCGCCATAAAGCCCGAGACCACCCTCCGCCTCGCCCGCGAGTTCGACAACATCGTCGGCATCAAAGAGGCAACGGGCAACGTCATGAACACCGCGCAGCTCATTCAAGGAAGACCAGACGGCTTCAAAGTCTACAGCGGAGACGACAACATCTCCATGCTCTGCAACTTCCTCGGGGCCGACGGCTGCATCTCAGTCCTCGCCAACATCGTCCCTGCAGATTTCGTCCGCTTCATGGACCTCTCCATGAAAGGCGAAGTCGCCCAGGCACGCCAACTCTTCTACAAGTACCGCCGACTCATGGACCTGCTCTTCATCGAGAGCAACCCCATACCCGTCAAGGCCGCCCTCGCAGCCATGGGACTCATCCAAGAAGTCTACCGAGCCCCGCTCTGCCCCATGTCCCCGGCCAACCGCCAAACACTCATCGACGAACTCCGCAAGCTCGCCATCATCTAATCAAGGCACACCTCCTCCCC
>JAFPDB010000137.1 GCA_017390085.1 Bacteroidales bacterium
GAAGAGGGCCGTCCAGCCGCCCGATTTGTTGGGCACGTAGGGGTCGGGCGTCCCCTCGTCGCCTTGCCATTTGGTGGTCATGAATTCAAGGGCGGCCTCTTTCACGAATCGGGTGCCTTTAAACTTGACGAGCGCGCCCGCCGTCAGGTCCTTACGGTCGCTGCCGAAGAGTCCGTGGGCCTTGCTGTCGGCAAAAGGTCGCTGGTAGTAAAGCGTAGCGTCGAACCGCGGGAGCGAGATGTCGAGGCCGAAGTCCCACATCCCCTGATGCGCGCCGGCGGCGTTGGTCGTCTCGCCGCGGAACATTCCGTTGCCGAACACGTCGGGGTCGCCGCTCTTGGCGAAAAATGATTTCCAGAATTGCTTAGGCACTTTCGTCCCGTCGGAGAGGCGGCCGCCCATGATGACGCTGTGGTATAGGCCGCCGTATAGCCATAGGAATTTGTGTCCCACGCGGCCGTATGCGTATTTCTCGCTGATGAGGGCGTCGTCGGTGTAGCCCTTCTTGCCCTCGTCGTCCATCCACCCGAACGACACGCCGCCGCGTATGCTTGCGATGTCGGCGGGGATGCACTTGATTGGCAACGCCCAGTAGTCGAGAATCCCGACCCACGCTTTGGGTAGCGTCCGGGCGTTGTTGCTCATCAGGTACGAGCCCATCGAGAGCCTCCGGTTGGTAAGGACGGGCGTGTAGTTCTCCATCCCCATCTTGACGGCGAACATCCAGAGGTCGAAGTCGGCATACAGCTCTTGGAGCATCGTGCGGTCGCCGTCCGAAGAGAGCTGGGCCGTTAGGCCGCCCTTGAATCGCAGGTTCGGGTTCTTAAACGTATGGCCGTAGGCGATGAAGGCCGACGTGGCGGCTTCGCCGCGGTCGTATTGCGTATATCGCCCCCATTCGTTGCTGTAGCTCAGCAGGGGGCGCAAGTCGCCGTCCGACGATACTGACGCCCAGGCCTCGGCTCCGACAAGGAGCGTGTCGCGGCTGCCGTCTTGTGCCTCCGCCGACAGCGCTGTGGCGGCAATGATCGAGATTGTTACGAAGATCTTTTTCAAGGTGGAGTTTATGAGTTTGTTATACCGCGTCGCCTCTTCGTCGAAGTCCAACGTTTTCGCCGCGGCTTGCTCGTGTCGCCCCACAATTTCGATGAGGTCGGCTGCGTCGTTGTAGAAGACGCATGGGTAGAAGTCGGCCATCGGCGTCAAGAACTTGTCGCACAGCATCGTCTTGCCAAAGCGGGCTGATAGGCTGAACGTCCCGGACGTTTTCCGTGTCAGGTAGTCAGCGCCGTTCGGCAGTTTGTCGTCGATTAGAGGCAGGAGGTAGCCTGTATGGTACAAAATGTATCGAAGATCGTTGGCTTGCGCCTATTGGTGATGAAATCAAGACCATATCTTTGGATCGCACAAAAAGTATGCCAGGCTATCGTGTGCCCAATACAGTCACTGCACTTTCTCAGCGTGTGGTGAACTTGATGCCAACCTTTATGCAGGAACACATACATTTTGATGAGGAAGGAAAGCTTCACTTTGCTGAGATCCGGGAGATCTCCCTGGGGCAACTTCGAAGAGGCACTATGACCAGAACTACCATGCGGGATGAAC
>JAFPDB010000138.1 GCA_017390085.1 Bacteroidales bacterium
CTACGACACCGGCCGAGGCATCCCGGCCGACAAGGTCGAGGAAGTTTTCGCGCGTTTCGTCAAACTCGACGAATACTCCAGCGGCACGGGTCTCGGCCTCTCACTCTGCCGACTCATTGTCGAGCGTTTCGGCGGAAAGATATGGGTCGACCCCTCATATCTCAAAGGCGCAAAGCTGGTCTTCACAATCCCCCCTGCCGACGAGACCGCATTCCTCGATTCCTAACTAATGTCTTTTACGCGTCATCCCACTACGTATTTAAACGTATAGCTTCACTCCCTCAACACCACTCCCAAAAGCTCCAAACACACTTTAATACTCAACATGTTAACATACGATTTGTCTGCTCAATGAACTGAAATGTAAATACTTAGCCGCACAAATCGAAAAGCCGCCCCAACCCCACCGGCCAACCGCCCCAACTATCTCACCACACATAAGCAGCATTTCCGCCTAAAATTCCGAAATTGCACCCGATAAAGTTCGAACACAAACTTTGAAAATTAAGCATAGCATACTATGAAAAGGAGAGTTGTTATCACAGGCATGGGCATCTATTCCTGCCTTGGTAAGACACTTGACGAGGTCCGAGACTCACTCTACAACGGCAAGTCCGGCATCGTCTTCGACCCCGTACGCAAAGAAATGGGATTCCGCTCCGCGCTCACAGCCGAAGTCCCAGTCCCAGACCTCAAAGGCCTCCTCAGCCGAAGCCAAAGAGTCTACATGGCCGACCAAGTCAAATACGCCTACCTCGCTACTCGCGACGCCCTCGCCAACGCCAAGCTCGACCAAGACTACATCGAGGCCCACAACGTCGGAATCCTCTACGGCAACGACAGCAGCGCCGATGCCGTAGTCAAGAGCGTCGACATCATGAGAGAGAAGAAAGACACCACCCTCGTAGGCTCCGGTGCCATCTTCCAATCCATGAACTCCACCGTCACCATGAACCTCTCCTGCCTCTTCAAACTCAAAGGCATGAACCTCACCGTCTCCGGCGCCTGCGCCTCTGGCTCACACGCCATCGGACTCGGAACACTCCTCATCCGCGAGGGCCTTCAAGAGTGCATCGTCTGCGGCGGAGCGCAAGAAGTCAACCCCTTCTCCATAGGCAGCTTCGACGGCATCTCCGCCTTCTCCTCCCGAGAGAATGAGCCCACCAAAGCCTCACGTCCCTTCGACCGCGACCGCGACGGCCTCGTACCAGGAGGCGGCGCCGCCACCGTCATCATCGAGAGCTATGAGAGCGCCGTCAAGCGAGGCGCCCCAATCATCGCCGAAGTCCTCGGCTACGGCTTCTCCTCCAACGGCGACCACATCTCCACTCCCAACGTCGACGGCCCCGCCCGCTCGCTCCTCATGTCAATCGAACAAGCCGGAATCGACCTCCGCGAGATTGGATACATCAACGCCCACGCCACATCAACACACGTCGGCGACCAAAACGAGGCCAAGGCCATCGACCGTGTCCTCAGAGACTACAAACCCTACATCACATCCACCAAAGGCCAGACAGGCCACGAGATGTGGATGGCCGGAGCAAGCGAAATCATCTACACCATACTCATGATGAAGAACGATTTCGTAGCCGCCAACCTCAACTTCGAGAACCCCGACGAAGATTCCGCCAAACTCAACATCCCTGGCCAAAGAGTCTCCCACCACTTCGACACCTTCCTCTCCAACTCGTTCGGATTCGGTGGCACCAACTCCACGCTCGTAGTCCGAAACCTCTAACTTTTGTGGAGCCTCAGCACACGGCTGGCGCCCACACGCCGCCGAAGCAGTCCAAAATTCCTCCCACATAGTTTTTGTTTTTCGGTGTTATGAGCTACTTTTGCAAGCGAATCAGCATCGAGAACACCCAACTTTGGGGCATATCACACAACCTATTCGTAACACAAAAACAAGTCATCATAACATACAATGGAAAAAAACGAATTGATTAGCAAGGTCAACGAGGTTTTGGCCGACGAGTTCGAGGTCGAAATCTCCGACATCGCACCTGAAGCAAACATCAAGGAAACACTCCAGCTCGACAGCCTCAGCATCGTTGACATGATTGCCCTCATCGAGAGCAACTTCGGTGTCAAAATCCAAGGCAGCGAGGTCGCCTCAATCAAGACTTTCGCAGACCTCTACGACTACCTCGCAGCTCGTGCTTAATAAGTCCTGATGATTCTTTCATCGGCTTATCACAGAGACCTGCCTCTTTTCTGCATAGCCACAAGTGCGCAACTCTTACCGCTCGCGCTCTTCTGCAAGGCTACATTCTCAGCAAGAAAAGAATCTGGGGACTCAACCCCGCCAGATATTTAGGCTCACGATACCGACTCGTTCCGCCGCAGCCCCACTACAAGGGCCTCCGAACGAGCCGGTTTCGTGAGTTTTTTTGTTCGCTCTTTGGGCGTCCGCCACAGACAACACAGAACACACCACCACTTCAACGCATCCCAGTCCATAAGCTCAACTTCATGACAAGGTTCGTTCTCTCCATATACCATTTCCTCGCTGTCCACAAAGCGCTAAGATGGACGGCCCTCATTGTCAGTACGTTAGCATTCGCTTTCCTCGCTCTTCAACTCCATTTTGAGGAAGATATAACGAAACTCCTACCATCGACGGGCGACGAGAACGAGACTATGGCATTCTCGCAGCTTAAAGTAAAGGACAAGATTTTCCTCCTCGTCACCTCTGCCGACAAAGACGCCCCACTCGAACCATACGAACTCGCCGAGATAATCGACGAGCTTACCGACGGAATCTATCATGCCGACGAGCAAGCACGCCTCGCGCTCCAACCCGACACCGCCCAACAAGACGACCCCGACGACGAGGCCCCCGCAGGCCTCTACGTAGCCGACATACTTTCCGAAGTCGATGAGGAGATGATGCTCGACGTCGTCTCCTACCTCGCCGACAACTTCCCCATCTTCGTCGACACCTCCGACTACCGACAAATCCAAAACCTACTCACCGATTCCGCCGTCTTTGCCAACGTCGCCAAGATTAAGAAAACACTCACCACCCAAGCCGGAATCGCCATGAAGGACATGCTCGCCGCAGACCCCATCGGAATGCGTTCCGTGGTCCTCTCCAAAGTCAACGACATCCGCGAAGGGCTCGGCAACTCACAGATCGTCTACGAAAACCACCTCTTCACACCCGACACCACCGTCGCGCTCGCATACCTCTCGCCAAACTTCAAATCTTTCGACTCCATGAGCGGCCGCAAGCTCGTCGAGATGATCGAGAAGCAGATCGAAGAGGTAAAAGCCAACCACCCCGAAGCCGACATTCTCTTCCACGGAGCCCCCATACAAAGCGTCAACAACAGCCGACAAATCAAAAAAGACCTCTGCCTCACGCTCGTCATCTCGATACTCCTCGTCTGCGTTGGCATCGGAATATGCTTCAAAAACAAGTCCACAATCCCGATGCTCATCCTCCCCGTCGGCTACGGTGCCATCTTCGCGCTCGCCATGATGTACATCGTCAAGGGCGTCATGTCCCTCATGGCGCTCGGCATCGGAGCCATCGTCCTCGGAGTCGCGCTGAGCTACTGCCTACACGTCATCACCCACTACAAGTACGTCAGCACGCCCGAGCGCGTACTCCAAGAGCAGGCCACCCCCGTCTTCCTCGGATGTCTCACCACCATAGGCTCTTTCCTCGGTCTCCTGTTCACGTCCTCCGAGCTGCTTAGCGACTTCGGGCTCTTCGCCTCATTCGGTCTCGCGGGCACCACTTTCTTCAGCCTTATCTTCCTCCCCCACTTTTTCAATCCACAACGCAACAGGCGCTCCAAGAAAGCTTTCCGGGGCCTCGAGCGTTTCAATTCCCACCGCTTCGAAAAACACAAGTGGCTCATCGCCGCCATCGTCATCGTCTCATGCGTCTGCTTCCACACACAGCGCTGGGTGACCTTCGACGCCGACCTCACCCACATAAACTACACTGCCCAAGAGGTCAAACGCAGCCAAGCGCTCCTACAGTCAAAGACCCAGCCCGGCCTCGTCACCACATACTACGCCACCTCCGACTCCTCTCTCGACGCCGCCCTCACCAAGAGCCGAGCCATTTTCTCAGTCCTCGACTCCCTCAAAGACAAAGGCCGCGTGCGCGGATTCTCCAAAGCCGCCTCACTCTTCCCGACAGAGCAGGAGCAGCAAGACCGCCTCGACGCTTGGGCCAATTTCTGGAATAGCGACAGAATCGCGCTCGCCAATTCCCTCATCAACAACGCTTGCCAAAAGAACGGCATCGCGCCATCATTCTTCACGCCCTTCAATCAAGCAATAACCGCAGACTACGACATCATCAACCCATACGACGACGAGCTTCTCCCACCTGGCCTCCAGGCCAACATAATCGAACATACCGACGGCCAATACCTCGTCTTCTCCTCCGTCCAGATGAGACCCGACGACAAGAAAAGCGTCGGCAGGGCCCTCGTCGACGCCACCAACTGCATCGTCGTCGACCCAATGTTCTACACCGAGGAGATGATCCGCACCATCAACAACGACTTCAACACGGCCCTCAACATCTCCATGGCCTTCGTCTTCGTCATCCTGCTCCTCTCCTACAGAAACTTCATCCTCGCCATCGTTGCCTTCATACCCATGACGCTCAGCTGGTTCATTGTCCTCGGCGTGATGGGAATCCTCGGCCTACAGTTCAACCTCATAAACATCGTCATATCAACATTCATCTTCGGCATAGGTGTCGACTACAGCATCTTCGTCATGGACGGACTGCTCTCCAAAGCCAAGTCCCAGTCCGAACCACAATTGCTTGTCTATCATAAGACCGCAATCTTCTTCTCGGCCGTGACGCTCATCGTCAGCACGGGCTCATTGCTCCTCGCCTCCCACCCAGCCCTCGCCTCAATCGGCATCGCCACCATAATCGGAATGTCATCCGCCGTCCTCTTGGCATACACGCTTCAGCCTTTCCTCTACCACTCGCTCGTACGCCTCATTCTACGCATGGGCTGGAAAGCCAATTGGCTCGAAGACAAAAAGAAGTAATACCCCCCCCCATGCCAGACAACAAATACGATGTCATCATAATCGGCGCGGGGCTCGGAGGACTCGAGTGCGCCTTTATGCTCCAGAAGGTCGGCATGAAAGTGCTCGTCCTCGAAGCCGACGCCCTTATTGGCGGATGTCTACAGACCTTCCGACGCCAAGGCCATACCTTCGACACCGGATTCCACTACGTCGGAGGCCTCGACCAAGGGCAAATGCTCTGGAGGCTCTTCAAATACTACAAGCTGCTCGATCTCCCATGGCGGAAGATGGACGAAGACTGCTTCGACGAGGTCCGCCTCCCCACAGGATCCTACCCCTTCGCGCAAGGCTACGAGCACTTCCGCGAGACCCTCACATCGCTATTCCCCGCGCAAGCCGACAACCTGAAGAACTACGTCGCCCTACTAAAAGATGTAGGCGACAACATCGCCAATAGCTTCAACCCGCGCTCAGCCGACGATGTCTATTCACAGTCGCTCTTCGCGCGCTCAGCCCACGAGTTCCTCACCGCGACCATCTCCGACCCCACTCTCCAAGACGTACTCTCCGGAACGTCCCTAAAGATGGAACTCAACGCCCAGAAGCTCCCCCTCTACGTCTTCGCCCAAATCAACAGCTCTTTCATCCAAAGCGCCTACCGCATCGCTGGAGGAGGTATGCAAATCGCCGAGTCGCTCCGCCAAAGCTTCGAGAGCATGGGCGGCACGCTCCTACGCTCCAAGAGAGTCACGGCCTTCGAGGCGGCCGACGGTAAAGCCACAGCCGTCATCGTCAACGACGGCGCCGAACGATACGAGGCCCAGACATTCATCTCCAACGCGCACCCCGCCACCACAGTCCGACTTCTCCACACGGCCGGACTCGTCCGAAAGGTCTTCCAACGCCGAATCGAGAATCTCGAGAACACCTTCGGCATGCTCACAGTCAATGTCGCCCTCAAACCCGGCACACTCCCCTACCAAAACAAAAACATTTTCGCCTACACCGAAAACAACGTTTGGAGTCTCCACTCTCAACCACGTAATGGGCTGAAAGCCATAATGATAAGTTTCATGCCACCCACCGACGGCTCACCCTACGCCTCTGGCCTCGACATCCTCACGCCCATGTCTTGGGACGAGGTCAGCAAATGGTTTGGCACGAAAATTGGTTGTAGAGGAGAAGACTACGTCGAGTTCAAGGAACGCTTCGCGGACCAGTGCCTCGCCATGGCCGCCAGGTATGTCGACGGGCTACAAGACGCCCACCTCGCCCACTGGGTCAGCACGCCTCTAACCTACGCCGACTACACCTCCACCGAGCACGGCTCCGCCTACGGAATCCGTAAAGACTACAACGCCACGATGTTCACAGTCCTTACCCCCAAGACCCCCGTACAGAACGTGTTCCTCACAGGCCAAAACCTCAACCTCCACGGCATCCTTGGGACCTCAATGACATCAATGTTTACCTGCGCCGAAATCATTGGCATGCCTAAGGTCGTCAGCGAACTCAACGCGTAGCCACTTTACTGACCAACAAAAAAGAGAACAATACAGATTATGAATCTCAAAGCAACTCTTCTAACAGCTCTCGCGCTGATCTCCGCCCCCATCGCGTCTTCCGCGCAGCTCAAAAACGTCAACGGCAACGCTCTCGTTGCTAAAGTGAAAGAAGACAACAAAGGAGTCTCCTCCATCCAGTGCAATTTCTCCAGGACCAACAAAGTCGCCGTACTCAAAGACGCCACCAAGTCCGAAGGAACTTTCTATTTCCAAGGGCCATCCAACCTCAGCATGAAATACGCCGACGGTGAACTCTTCGTCGTCACAGCCGACAATGTCTCCATGTCGGTGGGCGGAAAAACGCGCACCCTCAAGGCCTCCAACCGCCATGTCGAGGACCTCTCCGAAACCCTTCTCGCCTGCGTCCGCGGACAGGTCGAGACCATCGACGGCAGCCTCAAGTCGGCAAAAGAGGTCGGACAGACCATAACCTTCAAAATCGATACCGACATGAAGGTCGGACGCAATTCCATCACCTCCATCGAGCTTACATACGCTAAGAGCAACTGCATCCTCAACACGCTCAAACTCATCGAGGCCGACGGAAGCTACACCCTCTACGACCTAAAGGAGAAAACACTCAACAAGGAAATCGACAAAAGCGTCTTCACGCACGCCCCTGCCAAAAAACGAAACAAGTAGCTCCAACACAAAAACACCTGACTCCACAAAGTCGCTCGTCTAAACACACAGGCGAGCGACTTTTTCTTCTCCGACTTACCCTTACGCAAAAGTCCCTTATTGAGTTAAATTTCTCCAAAACACATTCCAGCCCACTTCTCCTTCCCCTCAATATCTCACGCTACACTTGCCAACACTCTTCCGACTCATAACAACCAATAAATAAAAATATTACATTTGTGCCGTCTTCTCACACATCCCACGATAAACCACGGTTTATGGCCGCCTTTGAATTGGCGGTTTACAAAAAGTCGCATTATTTATAAGTAAATAAGTAAAATACACCATTCTGATGAGACTCCCATTCGCACCCTTTGTTCTCCTGGCTGCTACACTCTCCGCCAACGCCCAACAGACCCTCTCCCTCGAAGAGTGCAGAAACATGGCCTTACAGAACAACCACGAGATAAAAGCCGCGCAAGCGCAAACCCAAAACGCCACATACACCCAGAAAAGCTACCGGGCCAACTACTTACCCTCCATCACGCTCAACCTAATCGGCGCCTACAGCACCATCGACGGCGACCTCGGCCTTGGCCCGCAAAACCTCCCGGTCTTCAAACCCGACCAAACTTTTAAGCCGCAAACCCCCAACATGGCCGACAAAATGTGGCTCGCCTCCAACCTCGCCGGCTACGCCTATTTCCCAGGCTTCAGCGCCTCCTACGAGATAGGGCCCGTACTCATGGCAGGCATCGCCCTCGAGCAGCCAATCTACATGGGCGGCAAAATCGCCAACGCTAACAAAATCGCCTCAAAAGCCGTAGAACTCTCGCAAGCCAACGAGAGGCTCTCCAAGGTCAACACAGTCAAGAACACCGACGAGGCCTACGCGCTCGTCGTCAAGGCCAAGGAGATGCAAAAAGTCGCCAGGCAATACAACGCCGTCCTCAAAGACCTGCTCAACAATGTCCAAAAATCCAAGAATCAAGGCATGAGCACAGGCAACGACGTCCTCAAAGTCCAAGTCAAGCTCAACGAAAGCGAACTCAACCTCACTAAAGCCGACAACGCCGTCAGACTCGCCAAAATGAACCTCTGCCACGTCATCGGAATCGACCTCCATTCCGACATCGACGTCCAAAGCGACTACCCAACAATCGAGACCAGGCAGGGTGCCGTGGCGCAACGCCCCGAGGCGCTCATGCTCGCCAAGAAAGTCGAGATAGCAGAGGCCAAGTCCAATGTCGAACGTTCCGCACTGCTCCCCGAAATCGGAGCCATAGTGTCCTACAACTACGTCAACGGAATTGAGGTCGCGGGAGAGAATCTCTTCAACGACGCCGACCTCACCGCAATGCTGAAGGTAAAGGTCCCCCTCTTCAACTTCGGCAAGTCCTCCAACAAGCTCCGGGCCGCAAAAAGCTCCCTCGAGCAGACGCGAATTGAGCAACAAGACGTCACCGAGAAACTCGAACTCGAGCACCAAAAGGCCGTCAATATGCTCGACGAGGCCCAAAAGGAACTCGACGTGGCAAACAACTCACTCGTCCAAGCCGCCGAGAATATGCGCTCCTCAAAAAGCCTCTACGAGAACGGCTACGAGACGCTCACCGACCACATGCAAAGCCAAGTCATGTGGCAACAGGCCATGGCCGCTAAGGTCGACGCCGAATACCAACTCTACCTCGCCAAAGTCGACTTCAACCGGACCTGCGGAACCCTCATCCCTTAAATCCCCAGACATGACCGACCACATCGACCCCTCAATAATCTCGTTCCTCACCGAACTGAAACTCAACAACAATAAGGACTGGTTCCTGGCCAACCGCCAACGCTACGACGCCGCCAAATCCCTCTTCCTCAGCTTCGTAGAGCAGATGATTGCAGACGTCAACGCCATCGACGCCTCAATCGGCCACCACGAGCCCGCCGAATGCATCTACCGCATCAACCGCGACATCAGGTTCTCACCCGACAAGTCGCCCTACAAACGCCATTTCGCCGCCTTCGTCTCCCCCGATGGGAGGCAAGGCACCCTCCCCGGCTACTACCTCCACGTCCAGCCCGGAGAGAGCTTCTTCAGCTCTGGCAACTGTTGCCTCACTGCCGAACCCCTCAAACGCCTTCGCACAGAAATCGCCAATTTCCCCGAAGACCTCCACGCCATCGTCACCAGCCCGACTTTCCGCAGCCGTCTCACCCTCTCCGACCAAGACAAGCTCAAGACCGCCCCCAGAGGCTTTCACGTCGACGAGAAATACGCCGACTACATCAAGTACAAGACCCTCTGCGCCACCGTCTCCTACTCCGACGAAGAGCTGACCGCCCCGGGCTTCGCCCGAAAACTCGCCGCCGACATGGCACTCGCGCGACCACTCAACGACTTCTTCCGCCGAGCGCTCGAGACCGAACCCGACGACGACGTCGCCCTCTAACCCTCGCCACTGCCGAGCCATACCGACTTCAACATTGAAAGTGGCACCCTGTTCGTCGTGCACGAGGCCATTTTGATTGATTTATTGTAGCCGTAAGGGGGATTTTGAATAACTTTGAGCCATTAGAAAACGCTAAAATGCTAACCATGAAGAAACTTTTTGCTTTTGCTCTGGCGGCTCTCGTCAGCGTAATGGTACTCGCTCAAAAACCAACTATCAAGTTCGAGAATGAGTCCCACGATTTTGGCGATATTCAAGAGAAAGATGGACCCGTTTCCTACGTCTTCAAGTACTCCAACACAGGCAACAACCCGCTCATCATCACCAACGTAAACGCCTCTTGCGGCTGCACCACACCCGAGTGGACCCGCAAGCCCCTCCGCGCGGGCGAGAGTGGCGAAATCAAGGTTACTTTCAACCCCGCCAACCGACCAGGAACTTTCAATAAGACAATCACCGTCTACAGCAATTCCGAGACCCCGACAACCCTACTCCGAATCTCCGGAAAGGTACTCCAGAGGCCTAAAACACTCGAAGACGACTACCCAGTCCTCATGGACAGCCTCAGGCTCGAGAACAGCCACATCCCCTTCACCAAGATGAAGCCCGACGAGGTCAAGAAAGCAGAGCTCAAAGTCGTCAACGTCTCCAATTCCAACATCACGCCCGATTTCATCAACGTCCCAAGCCACGTCACCATCGAGGCCCAGCCCGCAACAATCGCCCCGGGCCAGAAGGCCCTCATCGTGGCAACCTACGACGCCTCCAAGAAAAACGATTGGGGCTACGTCTCCGACCGTGTCTACGTAACATTCGACGGCAAAAGACAGTACAAAAACCAAATCACCCTCAGCGCCAGCATCGAGGAAGATTTCTCCAACGTCAAAGACGACGAGGCCCCCGCTCTCGAAGTCAACGAGCGTAACCACGACTTCGGAACCATCCAGCAAGGCACCAAAGCCGAATGCGACTTCGTCGTGACCAACACCGGCAAGAGCAACCTCATCATCCGAAAAGTCAAAGCATCCTGCGGCTGCACCGCCGTCACTCCCCAAAAAACCGTCCTCGCCAAAGGCGAATCCACCACAATACACGTGGCCTTCGACTCCAGAGGAAAGTCCGGACGACAGAGCAAGACCATAACCGTCATCACCAACGACCCCAAAAACTCAAACTTCCTGCTCCGAATCCAAGGCCTCATACAAGAGCCCGGACAGGAGATGAAGTAATACCCACACCTCCCTAAAAAACACCACATAATGAGCGCACGACTAACATCAGCCGTCGCCATTTTAGCATCAGTTGCGTTGGCCTCCTGCCAGCGCAACTCTTTGCGCATAGAAGGCGACATCCAAAACCTCCCCGACGGACCCATGACACTCGCTGTCCTCGACTCCACGCTCCACTGGACCCCCATCGACACGACACAGGTCAACGACGGCAAATTCACCTTCGACAAAGGCCTGCAAATCGCCATCCCTGAATGCCTCGTCCTGACCGTAGGCAGCCAAAACATGATCCTCTTCGCAGGAAACGACAACATACGGATGAAAGGCAACGCCCTACGACCCGAAGACATCAACGTACGAGGCTCCAAGGCCAACAACCAGCTCGCAGCCTTCGCGCAAAACATCCCGGGAAAAGACAGGCTCACACAAATCAAGGCCCAAATGGCTACCCTCGAAGCCGACGTCGACAAGCAAGAGGAGCTCGCCGAAGAGGCCCAGGCCATCGAGAAAACACAACTCGACTACATCCGACGCACCATCGCCGACAATGTCGCCTCGCCTCTCGGACCCTTCATCCTCTTCAGCAACCTCAGCCTCTTCACCTACGAGGAAGTCGAAGCCTACTACGCCATCTTCAACGTCAACATCCCATCACACAAATACGTCCGATTCCTCAAAGCCGAACTCGACCGAAGACGCGCACTCAACGAGGCCCGAAAAAGAGTGCAGGTCGGACGCATGGCACCAGACTTCGTCCTCGAGGCCCAACCAGGGCAAGACACACTCAAACTCAGCTCCCTGCGCGGAAACATCGTCCTGCTCGACTTCTGGGCATCA
>JAFPDB010000139.1 GCA_017390085.1 Bacteroidales bacterium
GGCTCATCCTCTTCGGACGCTACACCTGCACCGCCCTCAATCCCCATTGCGCGGACTGCCAGCTCGCCCCCCTCTGTCTGCGCCTCCACCCCGAGCAATCCGAAGAGACGACTCTTTTTTAGGGAGAAGAGGTGGAGGAGGTCGTCGGCAGGCCTTCACCCCCTTTCGATGGAAAACGTTCTACGAGGAAATAGGCTTTGCCAGTCTCGCCGCCACATGGACTCCATAAGACCGCAAGAAAACCCCACGCTACACTACAAAAAAGCCCCACCCGACTTGGCGATTCCTCGCCAGCCTGGTGGGGGGCGGAAAGACATAAAAGTTTTAGTTCCTGAAAAGCAGTTTACCGTCGCTTACGTCGACCGTCATGGGGCGGTCCTTATTCACCTCGCCCGACAAAATCCGCTTCGAGAGGTCGTTCAAGACGTAGGTCTGTAGGGCCCTCTTCACAGGGCGCGCGCCATACATGGGGTCGTAGCCCACGTCGGCAAGCCACTCCGTGGCCTCGGGAGTGATGTCAAGCTCAATGCCGTTCTTGCCCAGCATCTTGCGCACGTTGGTGAACTGGAGGCCCACGACCTCTTTGACGCGCTCTTTGCTCAGTGGCGTGAAGGTCACAATCTCGTCAATTCGGTTGAGAAGCTCGGGGCGTATCGTCTTGCGCAGAAGTTCCATGACCTCGCGCTTGCTCGTCGCTATGAGCTCTGGCGTTATCTGGTTGCCGTTTTTCTCAAACTCCTCCTGAATGAGGTTCGAGCCGAGGTTGGACGTCATGATTATTATGGTGTTCTTGAAGTCCACCGTGCGGCCCTTGTTGTCCGTAAGCCGTCCGTCGTCGAGCACTTGCAGCAAGATGTTGAACACGTCGGGATGCGCCTTCTCAATCTCGTCGAGAAGCACCACCGAGTAGGGCTTGCGCCTCACGGCCTCGGTCAACTGGCCTCCCTCGTCGTAGCCGACGTATCCCGGAGGCGCGCCGATAAGACGCGAGACGCTGTGCTTCTCCTGATATTCCGACATATCGATACGCGTCATTTGGCTCTCGTCGTCGAAGAGGAACTCCGCCAACGCTTTGGCGAGCTCCGTCTTGCCGACGCCCGTGGTGCCGATGAAGATGAACGACCCTATGGGCCGGCGGGAGTCCTGTAGGCCGGCTCGGGAGCGGCGCACGGCATCCGACACGGCCTCTATGGCCTCGTCTTGCCCCACCACCCTCTTGTGCAGCTCGTCTTCGAGATGGAGGAGCTTGGCGCGCTCGCTCTCGAGCATTTTCGCCACGGGGATACCCGTCCAGCGCGACACCACTTCGGCGATGTCGTCCGAGTCGACCTCCTCTTTTATGAGCGAGCAATTGGCCTGCATTTTCCGCAGCTTGTCGTTATATTCGTCCACCCGTCGTTGCGCTTCGGCCAGCTTTCCGTAGCGGAGTTCGGCCACGCGGGCGTAGTCGCCCTCGCGCTCTGCCTTCTGGGCGTCGAACTTCATCTGCTCCATTGAGGCTTTCTCTTGCTGGATGGCCTCGATGACGTCTTTCTGTGCTTTCCATTGGGCGCGGTGCTCGGTCACCTGCTGCTTCTGCTCGGCAATCTCCTTGTCGAGCTCGGCGATCTTGGCGGTGTCGCCCTCGCGGAGTATGGCGGCGCGCTCGATTTCGGTCTGTTTGAGCTTTCGCTCCATGTCGTCAATCTCTTCGGGCACGGAGTTCATCTCCATCCTGAGGTGGGCCGCGGCCTCGTCAACAAGGTCTATCGCCTTGTCGGGCAAGAATCGCTGCGAGATGTAGCGGCGCGACAGCGTTACGGCCGAGATTATGGCTTCGTCCTTGATTCTCACCTTGTGGTGGGTCTCGTACTTCTCTTTTATGCCTCGCAAGATGGCTATGGCGTCTTCTTCCGACGGCTCGTCCACCGTCACCGTTTGGAATCTGCGCTCCAGGGCCTTGTCTTTCTCAAAGTACTTTTGGTACTCGTCGAGCGTGGTGGCGCCTATCGCCCTGAGCTCGCCACGCGCGAGGGCCGGCTTCAGGATGTTGGCGGCGTCCATCGCCCC
>JAFPDB010000140.1 GCA_017390085.1 Bacteroidales bacterium
ATAATCTTTTGCGACGGGCCTAAGGAGACCCCCGACGACGCCGAACGCGTGGCCAAAGTGAGGGCCGCGTGCCGGGCCGCCACCGGATTCCGGAGCGTGCGGATAGAAGAGCGCGAGCGCAACATGGGCTTGGCGGCCAACATAATTGACGGCGTCGGCAAAGTGATCGGCGAGCGCGGCCGCGTGATAGTCGTGGAGGACGACCTTACAGTCTCAGGATTCTTCTTACGGTACATGAACGCGGCGTTGGACTACTACGATGGCCGCGGCGTATTCTCCGTGGCGGGCTACTCTCCCGAACTAGAAATCCCGAAAGACTATGGCGTCTCGACATACATGATGCACCGCAATTGCTCATGGGGGTGGGCCACGTGGCGCAGCCGATGGGAGAAAGTGGATTGGAGCGTCGCGACGTTCGACACCTTCATCCGCGACGGCAGGCGCAGGCGCGCGTTCAACGAGTGCGGCAACGACCTGAGCCCGATGCTGCTGCGCTGGAAAATCGGCGAGATAAACTCTTGGAGCATAAGATTTTGCTACGCCGGGTTCCTATGCGGCGAGCCTACCGTCTACCCCCGCAAGAGCCTCGTGCGCAACGGCGGGGCCGACGGCAGCGGCACCAACGTCGGGGCCACGAAACGATATGACGCGCCCTTGGCGGCCAACGTAGGGCTCCAGAACTTCGCCACGGGCGTGGCCCCCGACCACAGGATAGTGTGCCAATTCCGCAAGTTTTACGACACATCGGTCGTGCGGCGGGTAATCAACGCCATGAAGCGTTGGCGCTACATAGCCATGGGCCGATAGGCATCCCTCCGCAAATCACATTTCTTTTGACGACGGGCAGCCCCGACGGGATGGCTTGTCGGGAGGCGTTGTGGTGCGCATGGTGGCCAATAATAGTTTTTTTGACAAAGGCGAAGAATAGTAGTAAATTCACGTGATTTAAAGTCGCACATCAGGATGAGGGCCGTAATTCAAAGGGTCGGTCGCGCGAGCGTAGTGGCCGACGGCAGGCAAGCCGGCAGCATCGGCCACGGGCTGATGGTCTTATTCGGCGTCGAGACGGCCGACGGGCCGGGCGTCGACGCGGCAGAAGTGGAATGGCTCGCCCGCAAAATTGCCCAAATGAGAATATTCGCCGACGAGGCCGGGCTCACGAACCTCTCGGTCGGCGACGTTGGCGGCGACATACTCGTCGTGAGCCAATTCACCCTATTCGCTAAAACAAAGAAAGGCAACCGCCCCTCGTTTATCGACGCGGCGCGGCCCGTCCTTGCCATACCATATTACGAGGCCTTCGTCAAAAAACTAAGCGAAGAGACAGGGCGCGAAATACCGACAGGCATCTTCGGCGCAGACATGAAGATAGACATGGAGGCCGACGGCCCATTTACTATAATAATCGACACCCGGAACAAGGAATGACCAAAGACCTGTCGCTACGTGAGGCGCAGAGCGCCGTCGACGAGTGGATACGCCAATACGGCGTCCGCTACTTCAGCGAACTGACCAACATGGCGTGCCTGACCGAAGAAGTTGGCGAACTGGCCCGGCTGATGGCGCGGAAATATGGCGACCAGAGCTTCAAGGCGGGCGAGAAAACCGACCTCGGCGAGGAGATGGCCGACGTGTTGTGGGTCCTGATCTGCCTTGCCAACCAGACCGGGGTGGACCTGACCGACGCCCTCCGCGCGAGCCTGGAGAAAAAGACCAAGCGCGACGCCGAGCGCCACAAGCGGAACCCTAAGCTCGCGAGCGAATAAAGACACATCATACGACAAATGAAAAACATAGACGAAATCCTCAGCGAATACGCCTACGACGCCAGCGGGCTCGACGACCTGGGCCCCGCCCTCGACGCGTTGCGGGCCAAATCGGCATCGCACCTCGACGACGCTGCCGCCCTCGAGACCATGTTCAACAGCATAGACCTGACGACATTGAGCCACACCGACTCGGCCTCGAGCGTCAGGGTCTTCGTGGAGAAAGTCAACAAGTTCGCCACGGAATACCCTGACATAAAGAACGTTGGCGGCATCTGCGTATACTCCGTCTTCGCGCCAATCTTGAAGAGTGCGCTGAAAGTCGACGGCGTGCACCGCGCCGTCGTGGCCGCCTGCTTCCCCTCGTCGCAAGCCTTTGCCGACATCAAGGCCGCCGAAGTCAGCAAATCCGTCGAGGCAGGCGCCACGGAAGTCGACGTGGTTATCTCGGTCGGGGAATTCCTGGACCATGAATACCAGTTTGTGTATGAAGAGCTGCTGAAGCTGCGCGAGGCTTGCGGCGGCGCGCGTCTGAAAGTCATTTTGGAGACCGGCGCCATCCCGACGCACAGGCAGATGTGGGAGGCCAGCATTATCGCCATGGAGGCGGGCGCCGACTTCATCAAGACCAGCACGGGCAAGAACTGCGGCGGCGCCACCCCCGAGGCCGCCATGGTGATGTGCGCGGCCATCAAGGCCTACGCCGCGAAGACGGGCCGCAAAGTGGGCTTCAAGCCCGCCGGAGGCGTATCGACGGCCGAGGAGGCGTGCCTCTACTACGAAATCGTCAGGTCGACGCTCGGCCAGGAGTGGCTCGTCAACACCCTCTTCCGCATCGGGGCGAGCCGTCTGGCCAACAACCTGCTCGGCCGAATCCTTGAACTCAAAGGACGGCCATCCGCCGAGAAATTCTTCTAAAGCAAAGAACCTGACACGATGTCGCTGATAAACAAACTCATACTTTCCGCCTACGCGGGACGTTATCGGCAGTTTGACCGCATGGCGACCGACGGCCCAGCCATCCAATCGAATCAGCTCGACGCCCTGATCCGCCAAGGCTCGAAGACCAAGATAGGCGCGGAGATGGGTCTCCGCCCCGGAATGGGCTACTCCGACTTCAACCGCCAAGTGCCTGTTGGCGACTACGAGACCCTCCGCCCCTACGTCGAGCGGATACTCGAGGGGGAGACCGACGTCACGTGGCCCGGGCGCGTACGCTGGTTCGCCAAGAGCAGCGGCACGTCGGGCAGCAAGAGCAAGTTTATCCCCGTCACGGACGACATATTGGCCCATGGCCATATGCGCGGCAACCACGACGTGATAGCCACCTACTTTCGCCAACACCCCGACAACAAGGTGTGGCGCGGCAAATGCCTCACCCTCGGCGGCAGCAAGAAACTGACCTCCGTCGGGTCCGGAATCCAGACGGGCGACCTCTCGGCCATCATGATAGGCAACGCGCCGGCGTGGTCGGGCCTATTCCGCTCGCCGAAAAAGAGCATAGCCCTAATCGCGGGGTGGGAGGAGAAACTGGAGAAGATAACCCGGGCCACAGCTGGCCAGAACATAACCTCGCTGGCGGGCGTGCCGAGCTGGTTTCTCGTCTTGCTCAAGTACATAATGGAGAAGCAGGGCGCCAAGACAATCCAGGAGGTGTGGCCAAACTTGGAGCTGTTCATTCACGGCGGCATAAACTTCGGCCCCTACCGCGAACAGTACAAGGCTCTCGCCCCTGGTGGCATCAACTTCCTGGAGACGTATAACGCGAGCGAGGGCTTCTTCGCCCTGCAAGACGACCCAGCCGATGCCGGCATGAAACTGATGCTCGACTACGGCGTCTTCTTCGAATTCGTGCCACTCGACGAGGTGGGGCAGGCGCATCCAGCCGGAATCGTGCCACTGGAGGGCGTAGCGACTGGGGTGGACTACGCGATGGTCATAACGACCAACGGCGGCCTGTGGCGCTACATGATTGGCGACACCGTCCGTTTCACTCAGACGAAGCCTTGGAAAATCGTCATCAGCGGACGGACGAAGCTCTACATCAACGCCTTTGGCGAAGAGCTCATGATAAGCAACGCCGAAGCGGCCATGAGCCGCGCCTGCCAAGAGACGGGAGCCGTTGTGAAGGAGTATACCGCCGCGCCCGTCTTCATGGACCAGCACACTCGCGGATGCCACGAGTGGCTTGTGGAGTTCGACAAACAGCCGTCGAGCCTGGAGGCCTTCCGCACCGCGCTCGACACGGCGCTCCAGAGTGTGAACTCGGACTACGAGGCCAAACGGTATAAAGACATAACACTGGCCCCGCTGCGGCTCACCGTGGCGAAAGAGGGGCTCTTCGATTGCTGGCTCTCGGCGCACGACAAGATGGGCGGGCAAAACAAAGTGCCGCGCCTGCACAACGACCGCAAGCTGATCGACGAGCTCTTGGAATTGAACCATTAAGAGAAAGGAGGACGCCCATGTACATAGGCATAGCAGGAAACATCGGCAGCGGCAAGAGCGCCATGGCCAAGCTCTTGGCCGACGAGTTCGGCTTCGCGACGCACAACGACAGCCGCGAGGAGAACCCCTACCTCGCCGACTTCTACTCCGACATGGCCCGCTGGGCCCTCACCCTCCAAGTGAGCATCCTCACCAAACGCTTCAAGACCACCCAACGCGCCATGTGGGGCAACGAGATGGTGGTCCAGGACCGCACGATCTACGAAGACGTCTACGTATTCGTTGAAAACCTGCGGACAATGGGCATCATGGAAGAGCGCGACTACAAGACATACCGCGAGCTGTTCGACGTCATGGACGCCTTCCTGGCGCCACCGCGCCTGCTGATATACCTCCGGGCGTCGGTGCCTAAGCTCATGAGCCACATACAACAGCGCGGCGTGGCCTACGAGTCGGCCATAAGCCGCGAATACCTGACGTTGCTCAACAAAAGATACGAGTCGTGGTTTGAGTCCTACCGCGGCGACAGCCTGCTCATCGACATCGACAACACCGACTTCGTCGGCAACGCCTCGGACCGCACGAAAGTGGTCGACGCCATAGCCCGCCAGCTTCAAATAGTCCCCGCGGGCAAACGTCCTTAGGCGTTATCGGCCGCCACCCACTCGGCGAACGAAGTCTCGGTCTCGTGCAGCCTCACGGCCACAAGCTCGAGCCCCTCGGGCAGGCGGCAGGCTATGCGGCAGGCGAAATCGGCCACCATGTTCTCGCACGTGGGCTGATAGTCGACCACCTCGACGCGCTCCGTGACCTCGCGCGCCACGGCTTCGAGCGACGAGCCCCTGCGGACGACGAGGGCGTGGTCGAGCCGTCCGACGACCTGCTCGCCGACGATGGACTTGAGGACCGAGAAGTCGATGACCATTCCCAGCTTGGGCGACGCCTCGTCGGCCTGAGCCCTGCCGCGGACCGTGACGGCGAGTTTGTAGGAATGGCCGTGAATGTTGCGGCATAGGCCGTCGTAGCCGTCGAGCCGGTGCGCCATCTCGAAGCCGAACTCCTTCGTGACGCGGATTATGTGGTTTGAGAATCCTTTTTTCATAACGAAAGCTAAGTTAGCCCATTTTTTTTTTCAAGACGAATGGACATCAAAGAGATACAGCGGCCCGTGGCCGAACACCTGGGGCGTTTTGAGCCATATTTCCGCGAGAAACTCCAAAGCCCGAACACCCTGCTCTCCATAGCCACGAACTACGTCTTCCGCCGCAAGGGGAAGCGCATGCGCCCGCTGCTCGTATTCATGTCGGCGCTGGCGTCGGGCGAGATAGGCGAGGCCACCTACGCCGCCGCCGCCCTAATAGAGCTGCTCCACAACGCATCGCTCGTCCACGACGACGTGGTCGACGAGACCTACACCCGACGCGGGGCGTGGAGCCTCATGGGTCTGTGGAACAGCAAAGTGGCCGTGCTGGTGGGCGACTTCTTCCTGAGCCGCGGCATGACCCTCGCCATCGAGGGCGGGCACTACGACATCCTGGCAATCGTGAGCAACGCTGTCCGCGACCTGAGCGAGGGCGAGCTCAGCCAGATGGAGCACGCGCGCCGCCTCGACCTGACCGAAGACGCATACTACGGGATAATCCGGCAGAAGACGGCGACTCTTATCGAGGCCTGCACACGCGCAGGGGCGACGAGCGCGGGCGGCGACGAGGCGACGGTTCGCGCCTTGTCTGACTACGGCAACCATCTCGGTCTCGCGTTCCAGATTCGCGACGATATGTTCGACTATACGCCTGGCGGGGTTTTTGGAAAACCGGCGCTCAACGACGTCAAGGAGCAGAAAATAACCCTGCCCCTCCTTGCCGCCATGCGGAACGCCGACGAAGCCGACCGCAAGGCACTGATGCGCCAGATACGCCGCCACCCGAAAGCCGACGCGACAGCCGAGGCGGCACTACGCCTCGTGACGACATACGGCGGAATGGACTACGCCCGACAGCAGATGCTCCACTTCGCCGACATGGCAAAGGAAGACCTCGCCACATTGCCCGACGGCGAGGCTAAGACGGCTCTTGCCCAGCTTTTGGATTACAACACGGGGAGGGAGGTGTGAAAAGAATGCTTGTGTCAATTAATTTGATATTTTAGCGTAACATTGCCATCCCGAAAATGGAAATTTCCTTCATAGACCTATTTGCTGGCATAGGCGGCATCAGAATCCCGTTCGAGGAACTGGGCTACGAATGCGTCTTCTCCTCTGAGTGGGACAAGGCGGCGCAAGCGTCGTATGAGGCCAACTTTGGCGAGAAACCGATGGGCGACATCACGAAAATTGCGGAGCAAGACATCCCTCCCCACGACCTGCTCCTTGCCGGATTCCCGTGCCAAGCGTTCAGCATCATGGGCAAGAAGAGAGGGTTTGAGGACACGAGGGGGACAATGTTTTTTGAAGTCGCAAGAATCCTCAAATACCATCGTCCGCAAGCTATTCTTCTTGAAAACGTGAAAAACCTCGTGACGCACGACGGGGGAAAGACGTTCGCTGTCATTCGCGACACGCTCACCGAGCTTGGGTACTTCATCAAGTGGAAAGTACTCAACGCGTTGGACTTCGGACTGCCACAAAAGAGGGAGAGAATCATAATAGTAGGGTTCAGAGACCCGGAAAAGACCGCCCGTTTCGACTTCGACTTTCAGCCCGTACCATATTCACTAAACGACATTATTGAACCCGACGAGTCGATTGACGACAGCTTGTGGGCATCGGCAACCATAGCCGCCAAGCGTAAACAGAGCGTCGTAGGGAAAAACGTTTTCTTCCCTTCAGTGTGGCACGAGAATAAATCGGGCAACATATCCGTACTTGACCACTCATGCGCACTACGCACGGGGGCATCATACAACTACTTGCTCATCAACGGCGTACGCCGCCCGTCGTCACGAGAACTGCTTCGTTTGCAAGGCTTTCCCGACAGTTTCAAGATAGTAGTATCGCATGGAGAGATTCGACGCCAAACGGGGAACTCCGTTGCCGTGCCGATGATACGCTCCATTGCCCGAAAAATGTCCAGCCTATTAGACGAGACCCAGCACTATGCAACACCCGAAATTAAGAGACCAGAAACGGTTGCTTGTTAGGGAGCCCTATCCTCTTAACGAGATTCCGGACGAGATAATATACTCGATCGGCGGATACTTTGTCTTCCTACTCTATGCGGGACGAAACGACATAAGTGGCGACGACTGGGGCAACGCTTTTGCCGATGCCATTGGTGGCACTCATCTTGGCAGTCCTCTCGGCATTGCTGATGTCATTCGAGAAAAAATGGCATTGTCAATGAAAACAGTGAAAAATGCGGACCCTTTCTCCGCAAGCTCTGTGAGAATAATTAGCGGAAGATGTTCTCCCGACTATTCATACGGCATCACAGATCCTCACGACGACGTAGAAAAAACAGGACGAGCTGTGCTCGAAATTTGGAATGAACGCGTAAACATTGCGACAGAAGAGTATTCGCCTGTAAGGAACTGCGTCCTTATCCGTTCTAATGACTTGAAGAGTTTCTGCCTCTTTGAGGAGGACTGTCACCGATTCCGCACGGCTGACTACACATGGGAGGCAAACAAAAACGGAAATCTAATCGGGATTGAAAAATATACAGGAATAACCCGTTTCACGTGGCAACCTCACGGCTCGCAATTCACGATTCATACCACCGTGCCCGACAACGCCCGAAAGTTCACTCTCCGACATCCTGACCCTATGAAGAAGGACGATATACTTGAAAAAATTGGTTTCGACTCTTCATGGCTAACCTTCACAAACAACTAACCTATGCCCACACCCTCGCAAAACAGGCTTAATTTCTCACACTTCCCCCTCCAATTCATCACCAATGGGCACGATGGAGACGAGTGCGTCGAGCAGGTGAGGCGAGTGTTAGACGGCGGGTGCCTATGGGTCCAGCTCAGGATGAAAGGCGCCGAGGAGTCGGAAGTAGAGAAGACGGCGCGCAAGATAAAGGCACTGACCGACGAGGCCGGGGCGACCCTCATAATCGACGACCACGTGGGCGTGGCGCAACGCGTGGGGGCCAGCGGAGTCCACCTCGGGAAGAACGACATGAACCCGGCAGAGGCGAGGACCGCGCTTGGCGAAAAATTCATCATTGGCGGCACGTGCAACACGTTTGACGACATACTGAAAGTGAAAGACTCCGTGGACTACATCGGTTGCGGGCCTTTCCGCTTCACGACGACGAAACAGAATCTCGCCCCCACCCTCGGCATAGAAGGGTATCGGCAAATCGTATGGCAGTGCCGCAGCGAGGGCGTCAACATCCCCATCGTGGCCATTGGCGGGATTACGACGGCCGACATCGTCGACATACTCAACGCCGGACCCGACGGAATAGCCCTTAGCGGCGAGATTCTCCGCTCCGCGTGCATCGAGCAGAAAGTCCGCGAGATTGTGACCGCCATCAACAACGCCAAGGCTTCCGAATGACACACCCGCGGCTCTCCGCCATAACGATTTGCTCCTTGCTCCTCTCCGCCACGGCAACGGGCCAGAAGAGCGTGTCAATATCATGCGGCGAGGACTTCCTTTCAGCCGTCGCGACAAAGACGTATGACGGCACGTCGCGAATTGCGGAAGCCACGCGACAATACATAGCGACGAAAAAAATCGCACCAACCATAGACGGCATCGACCAGGGCGACGACGTGACCGTCTGGTTCGACGGCTATTATGCCGACGAGCAGGGGCTGGAGGCGCAAGACGTGGCAAGCGTCACGCAACTGTTCCTCACGCTGAGCCTCGAGGGAGCCGATGCCTACAAGTATTCCGTGGCGAGCGACGCGACTCTCAACATGCCAGCCAACGTCAAACCGCTGAACCTTACGAGCGACACAGGATCGCCCATAGCGCAAGAGTTATTGCAAGCCTTCTACACATTTGAGTTTCAAGACACTGAGCTTCGGCGCGAGATAAGACCACTAAAGAAAGGGGGCGGAGTCTTTAAACTTAGAGACGAAAAGCTTCTCATCTACACCAACGCCGACGAGGGGTTCGCAGTCTACGCCACGCAGGGCTACATCCCCAGCTTCGAGACCCTCGGCAAGGCCAAGATGCTCAAGATAGACCTCACCTGCGAGGGCAACGCGAATTACACCATCGACCCGCACCGGACCAACTATTGCGACGATTGCGCTTCCGTCATCAATACACGCCCGCGATATGTGGTAAAGCCCGACACGGTTGTCGACTACGGAACTAAAGTCATGCTCGTGGCGCAGGACCCCCCCACGTGCACGACATACATTTACTACGGCACCGATTCCGCCACCAAGACCAAAGACCTGCCGGGCGGAATACTATGCGCGGGCAGGCACACGCTGACGGCCGTGCCGGTGAAAACTGACAACTATGACGACGCCCCGCAACACTTCAGCGTCAACGTCCGCCCCCGAGTGCTGACCGTTAATGGCACGCCCTCCGTCGCGTCGCGCGCCTACGACGGCACGTGCCTTCCCGGCTCAATCTCGCTACCCGAACTCGACAAGTCCAACGTCTGGCAAGACGACACCGTCTCGCTACGCTACGAGGTCGACGCCTCGGCGGTCAAGCCCGCGGCGGGAAACTACATCTTGAGCCTCACGCCGCGCCTGACAAACCCCAACTACACACTTGACGACCTCTCGACCCTCTTCATAACATTCAGCATAACAGAGGCCAAAACCCCCACCCTGTCGCTCACTGGCGACGAGCTGCCCTCCGTCGACAAGACATACGACGGCACGACGGAACTGCCGCTCCCCGAGGGCGGCGTGGCCCTGCCCGACAACAACGCCCACATAACCGGCGCCTACTACGACTCGCGCAACGCCGGAAAGCGCGGCATAACAGTTGTCGTGAAGCCGGACGACAACTACCTGCTCGACGACGGGACAAAAGAACGCGAAGTCACCTACCCCAAGACCGGCACAATCCTCAAACGCGACCTGACCATCAACCCCGACGCGGCCGTTGAGCCTAAAACATACGACGGCACCACGGGCATCGACCTCAAAACCATCACGTTGCCGACCCTCAACGGCGTAATAGCCGGCGACGACGTGCTGCTAAAGCCCGTCAACGCCGAAACCGACAAACCAGACCCCGGCAAACGCACCGCCACCATAAGTTTTGCCGCCCTAATGGGCGACGACGCGGCCAACTACGCGTTGAAAACACTGAAAACCACCGCGCCGGTCATTATCAATCCACGAGTCAAAAACGAGGTTCGCATCGTCTTGCGCGGCGACACGGCACTCACCTATGGGCAATCGACCATAGGCGCGTCGGACCCGGCCGACCTGCATATCGAGACCGAACCCCTCATAAGCGGCACTCTCATCATCGACGGGCATGAGGGAGGCGTGGCTCTCAACGCAGGCGTCAACGTGATCCGCCTCACGTTCGTGCCGCAAGACACGCTGACCTACGCCACAGCCGACACCGTCGTCACAATCAGGGTGGCGCGGCGCAAGCTGTCGACCTACGGCTCTTTCGCCGCCATGAGCAAGATATACGACGGCACGACCAGCGTCGAAACGTCGACACTCACCCTGCCAGCGATTATCGGGTCCGTCGAGGGCGACGACATCGACCTGACAGTCGCGGAAGCCCATTTCGCCACGAAAAACGTTGGCGGCAATTCCGTCGCCGCCCAACTCTCACTCTCGGGCAAAGACGCCGCCAACTACACCATTTCCGCCAACCTGCTGCAAGTGGAGGCCGACGCCCAGATTACGCCCCTCGCCCTCACGCTAACCGACACATTCGCCTCCTCGGGAAAAGTTTACGACGGTACGGCAGATATCGACAACGACAAGCTCACGCTCCCTGAAATCGTGGGGTCTATTGACGGCGACAACATTGGTTTGAAAATTAAAACGGCCTCGTTCGCTTCGGCAAGCGTCGGAAGCAATTCAGTCCACGCCACGCTCACTCTCTCGGGCGACGACGCAGCCAACTACACAATCGACGAGAGACTCTTGAATGTCGAGGCGCAAGCGGAAGTTTCGCCCCGACCTGTCACGTTCTATGGCTCATTCGCTGCAAAAGACAAAGTCTACGACAGGACGACGGACGTAAATCCTGATTCCGTATCCCTACCAAAATTTGAAGGAGTCATAAATGGCGAAGATATTACTTTAAAAATTGAGAGCTTATTCTTCGCAACAAAGGAAGCTGGCCAAAACACCGTGATTGCCACATTATCACTCTCGGGCGACGACGCAGCCAACTACTCGGTCGACGAAGCCCTGCTCTCGGTCGAGACGGAGGCCGCAATTCTTCCTAAACCATTGACCTACAATCCGCTGATTGCCAAGTTCGAACCAAGGTATTACGACGGGACAACCATAGTGGCCGACAGCCAAATCGTATGCCTCCCTCACCTCGTCGGCATAATCCTCGGCGACGAAGTCTCGCCCGTTTGGACGGCGGAATACGAGTCGGCGGAGGTAGGACCTAACGACATAATCCTCTCATGCTCGCTCACCGGCAAAGACGCCGGCAACTACTCTCGCCCCGACGACACGGCAATAAACTGCGAAATCTTGGAGCGTAAGACCGAGCCAACTCCTGAACCTGAACCAACTCCTGAACCTGAACCAACTCCTGAGCCTGAACCAACTCCTGAGCCCGAGCCATCTCCTGAACCTGAGCCAACTCCTGAGCCCATCGTAGCGACCCTAATATCGTCGCACGTCATGACCATATGCGCGACGGGCGAGGCCACCATCATAGCCGTCGTAGAATCCGGGCAACCATCGCACTACAACATCTCGTTCGACGATGCCGCCCTAAAGGCCGGATATGCCGACATAGTGGCGGCGACGATACCCGAAACGGATGGTGACGAATACCGTATACCGGTACCGTCGCCCACGGGCGACGCCTACGGGACCATCGGCGGCACACTAACGCTCTGCCAAGCCGACGGCGCTTGTTCTGCCGCCATACCGTTCAGCATCTCGATCAGGCCGAGCGCGTCGATTGTGGGCGTCAAATTCGGCAACACGCTCTTCGTCGACAACTCCTCCTACCGCTTCACAGCCTACCAATGGTATGCCGACGGAAAGCCTATCGACGGCGCCACACGCCAATTCTACCACTCGTCGCCACTGCCCGAGGGCGACTACACCGTGCGCCTTACACTGGCCGACGGCGATACGGCCGCTACTTGCCCATTTGCCGTAACGTCATTGCCCGACACGGATTCCAACTCACTCTCACTTTCGCCAAGCCCCGCAACGTTCGGGGCGAGCGTCAGGGTCGTGGCGACCGAAATTGCGGACGGAGAAGAGTTGACCGTTGAATTCTTCAACGCTTCTGGCTCGCTTTGCGAAAAGGCGACAGTAAGGAACGGCGAGACAATCGCCGTCACGCTCAGGCAGGGCGTTTACGCCGTCAGGTGCACGAGCGGCGGCTCCCGCGCTGGCCAGACCACATTTGCAGTCAAATAAAGACCGCATACGGACAAAAAACGTATATTCGCGCATACTGATTGGCAGTGAGCCACGAGGGGTGCTGAGAAAGCTCGGCTGAGATTATACCCGGAAAACCTGATTCAGGTAATGCTGACGAAGGGAATACAGGCAATTTTTTCTAATCGACGTGCGAAAGCGAAGGGGCGACGAGCCATAAGCCCCCTTTTCGGCACACCCCCGCGAAATTCACTTACGAACCGTTCACGAGCCATGCGCGGCAAGTTTTTCTGCCGCGCCACGGGTCGGCTTTACCCGCCCCACCCTCTCGACAAAACAACACTTCACATAATTCTCATGAAAATCTACGTAAACGACAAAGAGACGGAATTCGGCGGCCAGACCGTCGCCGAACTCGTGGCGCAGCTCGGGATGCCCCTCAACGGCGTGGCCGTCGCCATAGGCATGGACATCGTCCCCCGCTCCGAATGGGACGAGAAAAAACTCGCCGAGGGCGACAAAGTGATGATTATCAGGGCCGCGAGCGGAGGTTAGCCCATCGGCTCGCCACTGACATCCCCCCATAAAAGTTCACCTCGACACAAAAAACGAAAAATGAGCAAACTAATCATAGCGGGCCAGGAGTTCGGCTCGCGACTATTCATCGGGACGGGCAAATTCTCCAGCAACGAAACGATGCGCCAAGCCATCCTTGCCAGCGGCACCGAGATGGTCACCGTCGCAATGAAGCGCATCGACATGCAAAACTCTCAAGACGACATGCTGACCCACATACAGGCCCCCGGCATACGTCTGCTGCCAAACACTAGCGGCGTCCGCACTGCCGAAGAGGCCGTATTTGCAGCCAAACTCTCGCGCGAGGCCTTTGGCACGGAGTGGCTAAAGCTCGAGATTCACCCCGACCCCCGCCACCTTCTTCCCGACCCCGTGGAGACGCTCCGCGCCACGGAGCAGCTCGTCAAACTCGGCTTCAAAGTCATGCCCTACTGCCAAGCCGACCCTGTCCTCTGCAAAAGACTCGAAGAGGCCGGCGCGGCGAGCGTCATGCCACTGGCCGCCCCCATCGGGACCAACAAGGGACTCCTCACCCGCGAATTCCTCCAGCTCATAATCGAGCAGAGCGGCGTACCCGTCGTCGTCGACGCCGGACTCGGCGCGCCAAGCCACGCCGCCGCCTCGATGGAGATGGGCGCCGACGCAGTGCTCATCAACACGGCAATAGCCGTCGCCGGCGACCCCGTGGCCATGGCCGCCGCCTTCAAGCAGGCCGTGGAGTGCGGAAGGGCGGCCTACGAGGCGGGTCTCGGCGCAATTGCCGACACGGCCGAGGCCAGCAGCCCCCTTACATCTTTCCTCAACTAAAAACAAGCGCGGGAGGGCTACACGCCCCACCCCTTTTTCTCCTGACCATCAGAATGAAAGACAACATCAAAATATCATTCCCCAACAGCGAGAAGGTCTACCTGCCAGGAAACCTCTTCCCCGACCTGCGCGTCGGGATGCGCAAGGTGACACTGACACCTACAGTAACCATCGACGCCGACGGTAAAGAGCACCGGCGCGAAAACGCCCCCGTCCTCCTCTACGACACGAGCGGCCCCTTTGGCGACAAAGACGCTTCTATCGACCTCAAGAAAGGACTCCCCCGCCTCCGCGAGCCTTGGATCCTCGAGCGCGGCGGCGTCGAGCGGTTGAGCCAGCTATCGTCGGAGTACGGACGGCAGCGCCTGGCGGACAAGAGCCTCGACCACTTGCGCTTCGAGCATAAGACGCTTCCCCTCCGCGCCAAAGAGGGAAGCCAAGTCGGGCAGATGTACTTCGCCAAGCAAGGCATCATTACGCCCGAGATGGAGTACGTGGCCATACGCGAGAACATGAACTGCGCCGAGCTGGGCATCAAGACCCACATCACGCCCGAATTCGTGCGCCAAGAAATCGCTGCCGGGCGCGCCGTCCTGCCGGCCAACATCAACCACCCCGAGGCCGAACCCATGATAATAGGCCGCAACTTCCTCGTCAAGATAAACACCAACATCGGCAACTCCGCCACCACCAGCAGCATCGACGAGGAGGTGGAGAAAGCCATCTGGAGCTGCAAATGGGGCGGCGACACGCTCATGGACCTCTCTACGGGCGCCAACATCCACGAGACGCGCGAATGGATCGTACGCAACTGCCCCGTGCCCGTCGGCACGGTGCCCATGTACCAGGCCATGGAGAAAGTCAACGGCAAAGCCGAGAACCTGACGTGGGAGCTGTTCCGCGACACCCTCATCGAGCAGTGCGAGCAAGGCGTCGACTACTTCACCATCCACTGCGGCATACGCCTCCACAACGTCCACCTGGCCGACACGCGCCTGACGGGCATGGTCAGCCGCGGCGGCTCCATCATCTCCACATGGTGCCGTCACCACCAGAAGGAGAGCTTCCTCTACGAGCACTTCGACGACATCTGCGACATCGCGGCCAAATACGACGTCGCCCTCTCGCTCGGCGACGGACTACGCCCCGGCTGCACACACGACGCCAACGACGCCGCCCAGTTTGCCGAACTCGACACCATGGGCGAACTCGTCGAGAGGGCGTGGACCAAGAACGTCCAAGCGTTCATCGAGGGGCCAGGCCACGTGCCGATGCACAAGATACGCGAGAACATGGAGCGCCAGATAGAGAAATGCCACGAGGCACCGTTCTACACCCTCGGCCCGCTCGTGACCGACATAGCCCCCGCCTACGACCACATAACGAGCGCCATAGGCGCGGCGCAAATAGGATGGCTCGGCACGGCAATGCTCTGCTACGTCACGCCAAAAGAGCACCTCGGCCTGCCCGACAAAGAGGACGTCCGCACGGGTGTCGTGACCTACAAGATAGCCGCCCACGCCGCCGACCTTGCCAAGGGGCACCCCGGCGCCGCCCTGCGCGACGACGCCTTGAGCCTCGCACGCTTCGAGTTCCGCTGGAAAGACCAGTTCAACCTGAGCCTCGACCCCGAACGCGCGCTCGAGTTCTTCAAGGCCGGCGGACACCAAGACGGCGAGTATTGCACAATGTGCGGACCCAACTTCTGCGCCATGCGCATTAGCCGCGATATGCGGAAGATGGGTAAAGGATGCTAAACAGGATTAACTATTAAAAACCACTGCAAACCAATATGTTTTCAGACGAATTGCTGAAAATATCGTGGGACGAGACCACAGACAGGATATACAGCAAGACGGAGGCCGACGTCCGGCGCGCCCTCGGCAAGAGGCGTTGCGACGTCGACGACTTCATGGCCCTCGTCTCCCCCGCCGCCGCCCCCTTTCTCGAGCAAATGGCCCGTCTGAGCCAGAAATACACCCTCGAGCGTTTCGGCAACACGATCCAGATGTTCATACCCCTCTACACGACCAACTCGTGCACCAACTCGTGCGTCTACTGCGGGTTCCACGTCTCCAACCCCATGAAACGCACGATACTGACCATGGAGGAGGTCGAGAACGAGTACAAGGCCATCAAAAGGCTCGGCCCCTTTGAGAACATTCTGCTCGTCACGGGCGAGAACCCCGTCAAGGCCGGAGTGGACTACATCCAGAAGACCGTAGAAATAGCGAAAAAATACTTCTCGAACATCAAAATAGAGGTCATGCCTCTCAAGGCCGAAGAATACAGACAACTGGCCGACGCTGGCATGAACGGCGTCATCTGCTTCCAAGAGACATACCATAGGGAGAAGTATAAAGACTACCACCCACGCGGCATGAAGAGCAACTTCGAGTGGCGAGTCAATGGTTTCGACCGCATGGGCCAGTCGGGCGTCCACACCATCGGCATGGGTGTGCTGGTCGGACTCGAAGAGTGGCGCACCGACATGACCATGATGGCCTACCACCTGCGCTACCTCGAGACACACTATTGGAAGACGAAGTACAGCGTCAACTTCCCGCGCATGAGGGCGTCGGAGAACGGAGGTTTCCAGCCCAACGTCATAATGTCGGACAAGGAGCTGGCACAACTCACCTTCGCCTACAGGATTTTCGACCACGACGTCGACATTAGCTACTCGACACGCGAGCCGGCCGAAATCCGCGACCATATGTGCGCCCTCGGCGTGACAACAATGAGCGCCGAGAGCCATACCGAGCCGGGCGGCTACTTCAGCTACCCCCAGACGCTCGAGCAATTCCACGTCTCCGACAACCGCAAGACCGCAGACGTGGCCGCCGCCATACGCCGCGCAGGCCGCGAACCCGTCTGGAAAGATTGGGACGACGTCTTGAACTAACGACAACCTTTGCCAAGTAAGAAGCGGCGAACCCCTGCCTATCGGGACTCCACTCCCTTGATGAGGCAGGGGTTCTGTTTATGGTTTGATATTTACAAAATATTGATTTTCAGTATTTTGTGTAACACAAAAGACCTCTTCTAAACATGGTTTGCGCCAGAATGGCACCATTTGTGAATATTGTCAGGCGGCGGCATACGTAAGTGGGCGACCCTTGCAAAACCGCACCTTATGGACTATAATTGCATTACACGTAAAATTATTCTAAAAATGAAAAGCTTAAGAACTACCCTCGCGACGGCACTCGCGGCCATGACCGTCGCCGCCACGGCCCAGCAACGCGCCGACGCACCCTACCTGACGCAAGACGAGATGCCCGACGGAGTCGTCATCCTGCCGTCGCCGCCCGACACCACCGACGCCGCTTTCTTCAACGACTGGCTCGTCTACAATCGCGGACTCAAAAAACGCCACTCGCCGCGCGGCAAGCAGGCTAAGGCCGACGCCGAATACTCTTGGACCTACATCGCCAACTACTACTCGAAGGCCATCGGCATCGAGATAAACGCCGAGAAGACGCCCGCCATCTTCCACCTCATCAGCCGAGCCGCACGCACGGGTGGCGACGCCACGTGGAAACCCAAGAAACACTACCAGCGCCGCCGCCCGTTCGTGGTCTTCAACCAGCACACCATGACCCCCGACCATGAGCGCGACCTCGCGCGCAACGGATCCTACCCCTCGGGCCATACGTCGATGGGCTGGGCCGTGGCCCTGGTCCTCGCGGAGGTATGCCCCGACGCGCAAGACAGCATCCTCTACCTCGGTTATCAATATGGGCAGAGCCGCACCATCGTCGGCGCGCATTGGCAGAGCGATGTCGACGCCGGACGCGTAATGGCGAGCGCAGCCGTGGCGCGGATGCACTGCTCGCCCGACTTCCAAGCCGACATGGCCGCCGCGAAGGCCGAATACGCCAAAATAACAGGCAAGGACAGCGTCAAAATGCCCAACGTCATGGACCCGCAGAAGGCACACCGCCGCCGGAGCAGGCACAATCAGCATGGCGGAGCGGAGGGCAAAGTAGGCTCTCCACGCGCATATTGACCCTGATCCTGTCGTTTTAGGACGACACACTCCCCCACACCATCAAAAAAAGGCTACGGCAGCAGTGCCGTGGCCTTTTTTGATGCCGGGTGTGGTTTCATTTTGGTGACGACATGGAAAGGCTGCCGCGCGCCTGTCGCGGCATTCCATGAAATACAGGACAACGCCCAAAAATACGCTGCCATGCGACGCTACAGTGACCGCTTTCAATCTTTTTGCGGCCAACCCGACTAATGCCCCATCGCCCCGCGATACTCACCATACCGCCTCATTATGTCGCCCATGGTCCTGTCGCCCCACAGACCACCGAGCACAGCCGCGCCGCCAAAACCCATAGCCGCCACTTGGGCGACGTTGGCTGACGTTATGCCGCCAAGGGCGGCGACTTTGGAGTCTATCACGCCACTTGCGGACGCCGCGCGTATATCCGAGTCCGAAAAGGCTGACTTGTAGCCACTTTTGGAGACGCTGTCGAAAATGGGGCTCAGGAAAAGGTAGTCTACCGTCGATTTCTCGCGCTCTACCTCCTCTATGGAGTGGCACGATATGCTCAACGTGCCAAAAAAACCGTCGGGCACGTGGCGGAAGCCATTGCTCAGGTGCATCCCGACGCCCTCTAACTTTTGGGCGAGGCTCGGAAAGTAGTGTATGGCCAGGCGTTGGCGGAAAGGCTCCTCTATTTGGCGAATAAACCCCTCCACGTCGGCTTCGCCGGCGCCGGGCTTGCGTATATGCAGGCGTTCCAGCCCCTCATGAAAAAGTGCGTTTACGGCTTCCGCCTCGCCCTCGAAGAAGTCGGGCCACGATATGGCTATCAGTCTCATCCCTATATGCCCAAAATCGCACGGAGAAGCCGTTTTAATCGACTTTCGCCGTGCGATGGCATGATTACATATTTCGTTAACTCAATCCCGAAATCTTACCCTCTGCGTCGACGGTCATATTCTCCGCCGCGGGGTGTAGGGGGAGGCCGGGCATACGCATCATTTCGCCAGCCAATGGGATTATGAACCCGGCCCCGGCCGCCAGCTCCACGCCGCGTATGTGCAGCGTGTGATGACCGACTCGGCCCACTTGCTTCGGGTCGTCGGTGAAGGAGTATTGCGTCTTGGCGATGCAGACAGCCGCCTCGTCGAGACCTATCTCTTTGGCCACTTCGAGATCCTTGAGGGCCTTGGGCGCGAACTCAACCCCGTCGGCGCCGTAGATGTCTTTGGCAATTCTCGTAATCTTGTCTTCGAGAGGCTCGCTCCACTTGTAGAGGGGCTTGTAGTCGCTCTTTCCGCTCTCGGCCTCCGCGACCACTTGCCTGGCCAGGTTCTTGGCGCCGTTGCCGCCCTCGGCCCATACATTGGCCACGACGGCCTCCACGCCCAAAGCGCGGCATGCCGTGCGTATGGCGTCGAGCTCCGCATCGGTGTCGGTGGCGAAACGGTTGACGGCCACGACCACCCGGACCCCGTAGCCGAGCATATTCTTGACGTGACGCTCAAGGTTGTGCATTCCGTTCATGACGGCGGCCACGTCCTCTCGCCCGAGGTCGGTCTTTGCCACGCCGCCGTGCATCTTTAGAGCGCGCGCCGTGGCCACGATTACGATGACCGACGGGCGGAGCCCCCCGGCCTGGCACTTTATGTCGAGGAACTTCTCGCCACCGAGGTCGGAGCCGAAGCCTGCCTCTGTCACGACGTAATCGGCAAGCGAGAGACCCATCTTCGTTGCGACGATGGTGTTGGTGCCCTGCGCGATGTTGGCAAACGGGCCGCCGTGCACTATGGCTGGCGTATGGGCGAGCGTCTGGACGAGGTTGGGCTTCATGGCGTCGCGGAGCAGGGCCGCCATGGCGCCCTCGGCCTTAAGGTCGCGCGCCCTGACAGGCTCACCGGCGAAGGTGCGGCCCACGTATATGTTTCCAAGCCTCTCGGTGAGGTCTTTTATGTCGCTGCTTAGGCACAAGATTGCCATTATTTCCGAGGCGGCAGTTATGTCGAAGCCCGTCTCGCGCGGCACTCCTTGCGCCTTGCCGCCAAGGCCTACCACGATGTTGCGCAGCGAGCGGTCGTTCATGTCCATGACCCTCTTCCACGTGACGGTGCGCGGGTCGAGGTCGACGAGCGAGCGGCGGCCGAAATGGAGGGCGTTGTCAATCATGGCGGCCAAGAGGTTGTGGGCCTTCTCGACGGCGTTGAAGTCGCCGGTGAAGTTGAGGTTGATGTCTTCCATCGGGACCACTTGACTATAGCCACCGCCTGCCGCGCCGCCCTTGATGCCGAACACGGGGCCGAGCGACGGCTCGCGAAGCACGGCGCAACACTTCTTACCTATGGCGCTAAGCCCGTCGGCAAGGCCTATGGAGACGGTGGTCTTGCCCTCTCCGGCTGGCGTCGGGGTGATGGCTGTCACGAGGACTAGCTTCGCCTTGCGTATCTTCTCTTCGTCGATTAGCGAGAGGGGGAGCTTTGCCTTGAGGCGGCCGTAAGGCTCAATGAGGTCCTCACACACCCCGAGGCGCGCGGCTATATCCCTTATCGGGAGTTTTTCGGCATTTGTTGCTATCTCTATGTCAGTCATGATTTGTAGTTTTTGCTTTCCACAAAGGTAAAGCGTTTCGGGCGGCTCGAAAATAAACTTGCAAGATTTTTGAGTGGTGGCGGCAAACACAGCCTCCCCGCCTACGCGACAAAATAAAAGTCGTGCCACCCTTTTCGAGTGGCACGACCGTTTTCAATTCTTTGGTCAAGAATCGGGATTCTAATCCCATTCCTCCTCAGAAACGTCGATCTTCAGAAGGTCGTCGTCGTTGGAAGAGAGGACGATTCCGCTGATGAGAATAGCAGTCGGGTCCTCATAAGGCTGCTCAAGCTTGTAGGTCGCGATGCATTTTGTGGAGGTGATTACACACGCGGGGTAGACTTTTGCGTCGTTGACAGCGCTCTCTTTGATGACGCTGTTTTTCGCATTCTTGATTGTCTCGATATAGAGATCTTCGACCTGAGGATTCTTAGTATCCTTGCACTTGTCATCTTTGAGAATCGCCTCGACATTATCGAGCAATTCTGTGGCCGACTTCTTATCTTCGGTCAGAACATCAGAGATTAGGTAGTTGTTCCTTTTGCTGAAAGAGAGGTAGGAGCCGAGCGTGTCGCACTTCGACGTGCCAGCACGGAAGCTGTACTCGTGGCCGATTGTGGCCGTCTTAGTCGTGCCGAAACGTGTACGGATCTCGAGTTTGTATTTGTCGACGGGGATGTTCGTCGAGGCGAGGGTGGCGGTCCAGACTTTGCCGTCCTCGGAGTCCTGCTTCTCCTTCTCGACGTCGTTCATGAGGTCGTACTCGACCGGGTTGCCCTTCTCGTCGACGTTGTAGGTCGAAGTGAGGATGAATTTCGCGAGAGCCTTGTTTGTGGTCACCGTTCCGGAGATGGTCACTGTGCCGTCATTGTTGGCTTTTGCCGTCAGATAGTCGAGATTGAACTTCTCTTGGATTTCGATGGTGTCGTCCTCACCGTCGTCTGTGCAAGCGGTAAAAGGAGTTGCGATGAGACCACACGCGAGCATTGCCGCAAAGGGCTTCAGAAAAAGATGCTTCATTTTCTTGGTTTGAATATTAAAAAATTGAACACTGATTGAGCGCGAATATATGCCATTAAAAAATGACTACAAAAGAGGTCTGTATTCAATAACTGATTTTGTTTGAGCAAATGGTAATCAACAACCATGCCACAAGCTGTCGACCTTAGGATCTTGCAAGATTTATAGCCCCATTCGGGCTACATTGTTTCTCGTGGAACATACACCTATTCTTTCACTTTATAAGCTTCGTCGGGATGAAAATGAGTAAAAACCAACAATCCTTTACTTCTTCCTATCACTTCCGACAATTTATTAAGCGACGACTGACGTATTGACTCTATCCCGCCAAATTCCTTGAACAGCTCTTCTTTGGTCTTCGGGCCAATGCCAACAATCGAATCAAGCTCCGACGCCACCATAGCTTTGCTCCTCTTGCTGCGGTGGAAAGTTATCGCCACGCGGTGAACCTCATCCTGCATACGCGTGAAGAATCGGAACACGGCGTCGTTCTTCCCCACCCCTACGACTTTGGGAGGGAAACCTACCAATATCTGATTCGTACGGTGGCGCAAGTCCTTAGCCAAGCCTATGATGTTGAGCGAAAGACCCAAATTCTCCGTGGCCTGACGAATCACCTCCATCTGCCCCACCCCGCCGTCGGCCACGACAAGGTCCGGCATCGTGGCTCCCTCATCGCGCAACCTCGCGTAGCGGCGGTGCACGACCTCGTACATCGACGCGTAGTCGTCTGGCCCCTCGACGGTCTTGATGTTGAAAAGCCTGTAATCCTTTCGGCTTGGCTTCGCGTCGCGGTAGACAACACAAGCCGCAACTGCGCTCGTGCCCTGAATATTGGAATTGTCGAAGCACTCGATGTGGCGCGGCAAATCGTGTAGCGCCAATTGCTCCTTGATTTGTATCAACAGTTTCTCCTCATGCGTGGCGCGGCTTCGGATAGCCTCTTGCTTTAGTAGTTCGAGTTTGAATATTCTCGCGTTCTTTTCCGAAAGCTCAAGAAGTTTCTTCTTATCGCCCGACTGCGGCACGACAAAAGTGATGCCGGCAAAATCGACGTCGGGCTTGGTCGGGACAACCACCTCGCGCTGTAAGAGGCCGCTCGTCTCCCTGACGCTCTGTATGGCGAAAGAGAGAATCTCCGCGTCCTGCTCGTCCATGCGGCGGCGGAACGTCATCGTGTAGGAAGAGAGAATCTGCCCCTCGTTGACGCGCATGAAGTTGACGTAGCTCTCAGACTTGTCGTCGTCGCGGGCGATGGAGAAAACGTCGCAACATATAATCGACGTGCTGGCCACGAGCGACCGGCTCTGGTAATTCGTAAGCCTCTCTATCTTTCGCCTCAGAACCTCGGCCCTCTCAAACTCCATATCCTCGGCCGCGGCCATCATATCTTGGCGCATCTGCCGGATGATGGGTCCCGTGTTACCCTTAAGAATGTCCTTTACGCTCTCGATATATTTTCCGTACTCCTCTTCGGAAATCAGACCCTCGCACGGGCCGTCGCATAGCTTCAGATGGTGCTTGAGGCACACTTTGTACTTGCCTTGGGCAATCTTTTCGGGAGTCAGGCTAAGCGAGCATTGGCGCAGCGGGAACAGGTTCTTGAAGACGTCGAACAGGTCGTGGAGCTGGCTAATACTGGGATAGGGGCCATAGTAGCGGCTGCCGTCGCGGATGTGCCGCCTCGTCTGGATGACGCGTGGGAAAGGCTCGTTGAGAATAGCCACCCACGGGTATGTCTTGTCGTCCTTCAGGAGAATGTTGTATTGCGGCTTATGTTTCTTGATCAGGTTGTTCTCGAGCAAGAGGGCATCCTCCTCATTGTTGACTACGATGTGGTGGATGTGGCAAATCTTGCTGACCAGGACCAACGTCTTTTGCGTCTGCTGACGCTTCAGAAAGTAGGAGGATACGCGCCTTTTGAGGTTCTTCGCCTTGCCGACGTAGATAATCTTCCCGCTTTTGTCGAAATACTGGTACACGCCCGGAAGTTCGGGCAGGACGCTCACCGCCTGCTTGAGATGGTCGAGCCTCTCGTCTTCGTTCGCAAATTGGTATTTAGCCTTCTCGCTCGTCTCCATTGCGGCAGGTTGTCTGATCCTATTTGAAAAGTGTCGTGAACTGGAAACTGTCGACGTCGAATAGACCTTTGTCTCCAATCTTCAGGCTCGGAATTACGAGTAGGCTCATGAACGCCATGGTCATGAAAGGCGAGGCAAGCGTTACACCGCACCTTGTGCGAGCCAAGTTTATGAGGCTCAAATAATCGTCGGCCACGACCTCCCACGGCTCGGAAGACATCAGGCCGGCAACGGGCAACTTTAGTCTCCTGACTTGCACCCCGTTGCCAAGTACGCATATTCCGCCTTTCATTCGGAACATGGTCTCGGCGGCGAGCCTCATGCTGTGGGCGTTCTCGCCGATTATCACGACGTTGTGCGAATCGTGGGCGATGGACGACGCAATGGCTCCGGACTTCAATCCCGTTCCTTTTATGAATCCGACGGCGACGGGCGCGGGCGCGTACCTATTGACGACGGCTATTTTCACTATGTCTTGCGCCACGTCTGACGTCACCTCCCCACCCTGCTCGACGGTCGGCCTCCACTCCAAAGACTCGGAAACAATCTGGTCCGGGACGAGGCCTATGACCCTGACCGTGGGGTTGGCCGATGGGGCGACAACCTTGAAATCATCGTCGATGAAGCTCCGCTCGATGAAGTTGTTGATACGCTCGGATCTCGATTGTCGGGCAATGATACCCATCTTGGCGTCGTAGACCATTTCCCCATTGATGTAAGAGGCTCTGACTTTGAAGCTCTTGATGTCGGATAGAATAACGAAATCGGCATTGTCGCCCTCTTGCAATACGCCAACATCGAGGTTGTAGTGCCGCACGGGGTTTAGCGTCAGGGCTTTGAAAATGTCATAGATGTCGACACCGTCGGCCAACGCCCTGCGGTAGAACTTGTCGATGTGGCCTCGTTCGCGGATGTCGTCAGGGTGGGCGTCGTCGGTGCAGGCCATAATGTTGTCGATGTCGGTCTTGAAGAGAGGGGCGAGGGCATCGAGATTGCGCGCCGCGCTCCCCTCACGTATGAGAATCTTCATGCCCTTGGCGATTTTGGACCTTGCCTCGGCGAGAGTGAAACTCTCGTGATCCGTCGATATGCCCGCCTCAACATATTGCCTCAGCCTGTCGTCGACTATTCCTGGGATGTGGCCGTCGATAGGCTTTCCTGCCTTCTTGGCAATACTGATTTCCTCTAAGACCTTCGGGTCGCGGGCCAAGATCCCGGGATAGTTCATCATCTCAGCCAGAGCAACGCCGTCGGGCATGAGCCTCTCAATTTCCGCAGGCCCGAAGGTTGCGCCGTTGGTCTCGAAAGGCGTGGCGGGGACGCACGACGGTATGGCGAAAGCAATGTGGAGCGGGGCTTTTGATGCGTCTCTCATCATGAAGCGCACACCCTCCTCTCCCATGACGTTGGCAATCTCATGTGGGTCGCACACGACGCCGACGGTCCCGAAAGGCAGGACCATCCGCGCGAAGCCTTGTGGCGTGAGCATACTGCTCTCGATGTGGACGTGCGAATCGACGAGGCCGGGGGTGCAGTATTCGAGAGTCGGGTCGACAACGTCGCTAATCTTCTCTACTTTGAGGATCTTCTTATTGAAAGTCAGATTGGCGGCGTACATTTCTCGCCGTAATATGTCGACGTAGTTTACAGTGATAGTCTTAATCATGATTCAGAGGCATTTTGATAGGTTGTGTTATGAATAGGTATGGTAATCGAGGCTATATTTCGGTTTGTAAGCAGAAAGGAGAAATTTACGGGTTGATTGGCTTGAAAAAGCGATTTTTGCGCCGTTGAACGCTATTTATCTTTCAGAATGAAAGAGCCACCCTCGGTTCCACGTGAAACGGAGAGTGGCTGGGCTTTATCGTCCTAAGAGGACAAGAAGTATTGAAATGTCGGCGGGCGACACTCCCGGTATTCGCATCGCCTGGTCGATTGTGGCGGGGTCAATTCGAATGAGTTTCTCACGGGCTTCGTAGCTAAGGCTCGTGACGGAGGCGTAGTCTATTCGTCCGCGGAGGGGGATGTTGTTGTGTCGGAGAATCTTGTCAGCTTGTTGTCGTTCTTTGGCAATGTATCCGCCGTACTTGATTTCGATTTCAGCAGACTCTTTGACTTCGGCTGCGAGAGCTTCTCTGCCCTCGAAGATTCTGTCGACCTCTGGCATTATGGGCAAGAGGTCGTCGACGTGGACTTGAGGACGGGCGATGACTTGCGCGGCGCGTAGCGACTCTACTGCCGGTGTCGTGCCGAGCTTCTCGAGAATCGGGTTGAGCAGGTCCTTCTTCAAGAGCTTGCGGTCGATGAGGTCGAGAAGCCGTTTGCGGAGCTTGACTTTCTGCTTGTACCATGAATATTGTTCATCGGCCACGAGACCCAATGCCCTACCCTTTTCGGTCAGACGGTCGTCGGCATTATCCTGACGGAGCAAAATACGGTACTCGGCCCGCGATGTGAACATTCGGTATGGCTCGTCGACACCTTTTGTCACGAGGTCGTCAATCAGGACTCCGATGTAGGCCTCGTCGCGCGAGAGGATGAAAGGTTCTTCGCCGCGAATCTTGCGTACGGCATTTATTCCGGCCATGAGACCTTGACCCGCTGCCTCCTCGTATCCGGTCGTGCCATTAACCTGACCAGCCATGAATAGATTCTTCAGAACTTTGCTCTCGAGCGAGTGGTAGAGTTGCGTCGGGTCGAAAAAGTCGTACTCGATGGCGTAGCCGGGGCGAATGACCTGGGCTTTCTCCAAACCCGGAATCTTATTTAGCGCGCGCAACTGAACGTCCATGGGGAGTGAGCTGCTGAAGCCGTTGAGGTAGAACTCGATGGTGTCTTGCCCCTCGGGCTCGAGGAAGAGCTGGTGCTGCTCCTTGTCGGCAAAGTTGACGAGCTTGGTCTCGATGCTTGGACAGTAGCGAGGGCCGATGCTCTTTATTGTGCCGTTGTAGAGTGGGGAGTCTGCAAAACCCGAACGCAATATGTCGTGGACATCGGTGTTTGTGTAGGTGATGTAGCATGGCTTCTGCTCGAGCGTGTTGTTGAGCATGGGGCCGTAGCTGAACTGGTGTGCTTCGATGTTGCCGTATTGTGGTTCGAGGCTGGCGAAGTCGATAGTCCGCGCGTCGATGCGTACGGGTGTGCCTGTCTTCATGCGCCCCATCGTAACACCGAGCGACGCAATTTGGTCGGATAGCAGGAACGATGCCTCGTCACCCATACGTCCGCCAGAGTAGTTGACGCGCCCTATGTGCAGCAGTCCGTTGAGGAAAGTTCCCGCGGTGAGCACGACAGCCTTGGCGTGGAACTCTGCACCCAGCTTCGTGCGCACTCCCTTAACAGTATCACCGTCTATCAGGAAGGCTGTAACGGCATCTTGCCAAAAGCTGCACAATGGAGCCTGTTCGAGAAAATCGCGCCATTTGGCCGAAAAACGTGCCTTGTCGCATTGCGAACGCGGGCTCCACATGGCAGGTCCCTTGCTCATGTTGAGCATTCGGAACTGTATGGATGTGAGGTCGGTCACTTTTCCCGTCATTCCGCCGAGCGCGCTAATCTCGCGGACAATCTGGCCTTTGGCAATTCCTCCGATGGCGGGGTTGCAGCTCATCATGGCCATCTTGGTGATGTCGAGCGTTATGAGGAGTGTTCGCATTCCGAGGGTCGAGGCGGCATGGGCGGCCTCGCAGCCCGCGTGCCCTGCGCCGACGACGATTATGTCGAAGGAGAAGTTCATGTCTTGAAAATGGTTGTAGGAATACACATAAAACCGCCGACCCCATGAATTAAGGTGTCGAGCGGTGAGATGATTTGTCGTCGCCCGAGCGGGGCGTTTGTGGGATTTTGAGAAATGTTGGCTCTATCGGCCCTACGCTTTGGTCTTTGCTATTTTCTTTTCCTCGAATAGCTGGTCGAGAAGCTGGAGGGCGTTGTCCTCCGCCTGCCGCATCTTTTGCTCCTCGTCAGGCTGCTTGTCTTTGAGGCCGCAGAGGTGCAAAACGCCATGGATTATGACCCTGTGAAGCTCGCGCTCGAAGGATGGCGCAAATTTCTGAGAGTTAGTCATTACCGTGTCGACGGAGATGTACATGTCGCCACTGACAACGCCATCCTCGTCATAGTCGAAGGTTATGATGTCGGTGTAGTAGTCGTGCTGGAGGAACTGCCTGTTGACCTCGATAATCTTGTCGTCGGAGCAGAAAATGTAGGAGAGGTTTCCGACTTTGAGGCCGTAGGATTGAACGACTTTCTTAATCCACTGTTTAAGGACGAGCTTATCCTTGAGTTGAAGGTCGACGCCCTCGTTGTAGAAGTAGATCACTTGAGATTGAATAAGAGACGTACGTTGCGACCATTATCGGAAAAAGTGACCTCGTCGGCAAGATGCTTCATGAGGAAGATGCCTCTGCCGCAATCCTTCTCGAGGTTCTCCTCAGCTGTCGGGTCGGGCAGCGAATCGGGGTCGAAGCCGTCGCCCTCGTCCTGGACTACTACTTCAATACGGTCATTATCAATATGGTAACATACGGTGACTTTCTTATTTGCAGATAGTTTGTTACCGTGTACTATGGCGTTATTGACACATTCCACGACGGAGAGCATATACTTTCCGTACACTTCGTCGTCGATTCCGAGCATTTGGGATTGGCTATCGATGAGCTTCTCAATTTGGTTAATGCTGTCGATAGTAGAATCTAAAACGAGAGTTTCTTCGATGTTTATCTTGTCCATTTTCGTGTTGCGTGTATAGCGTCATGTCGTTATACGCAAAAGGTTATGAATAGTTATAAGTGTGTTGCCTTGTGTTACTGTTTTTTGAGCCAATCTTCGGGGTTTTGCTTCTTATCAGCGAGCCAGAGCTCAAAATGAAGGATGTTGGAGTTGATGCCCCCGCCGTTGTAGACCTTTCCGAGGTTGGTGTAGGTGTCGACGGGCTGGTCCTTCTTTACGTAGACCTCAGCGAGGTTGGAGTAGACGGTCAGGACGTCGCCGTGGCGTATGATAATGGTGGCGCAGCTGCCGGGGATGACGATGACGCGCGATACTTTTCCTTTGTGGACGGGGTGTATCGCGTTGCTGGCCAAGATGTCCATGTCGATTCCGTTGTTGCTGATTTTTATTGAGGGGACGAGGGGGTGGTCGTGCTCTCCGAAGGCGCTGGTGAGTACCCAGCTGCGCACGGGCCAAGGGAGGCGCCCCTTGTTCTCCTTAATCTCGTCGGAAAGCGCGTCAAGGGCCGCAATTTCGGACTTTTTGGCTTTATCCTTGGCAGTGGATGCTTTCTTGCGTTTTTTGGCCTCTTCGGCCTCCCTGCGCGCTCGTTCGGCCTCTTCGCGGATTACTGCGACAATCTTTTCTTCAATCTCCTTCGTCTTGCGCTGGGCGGACTCGATGTTTTTCTTCAGGTCGGTCTGGCTTTGGGTAATGCTCTCGACGTTGGCCTTGCGGACCTTCAGCTCGTTGCTGAGCTTGTTGTTCTCATCATTAACCTTAGCCAAAGAAATGTTTATTGCGGTAAGTTTCTGATTGACAACGCCTTTAAGCTGCGCCATCTGCTCTTTCGTCTCGTTGAGGGCTCGAAACTGGTCCTTTCGGTATTCGGAGTATTGGCGTAGGAAGAGGTAGCGTTGGTAGCTCTGACTGAAGGACTTGGAAGAGAGGATGTAGGCCAATGGCGAGTTGTGGCCGCCACGGGCTTGAATCTTGCGGAGCATTTCGGCATACTCCTCTTTTTGGCGTTTGAGCACCTGACCTACGGAGTCAATCTGGCTGTTGAGTGTGCGTATTTGCGTGTTATAGGCCTGGATTTCTGACGTATAGACTTGAATCAGTGCTTGGCGTTTGGCAATTTTGTCGTCGACGACGGAGATTCTCATCATCTCGTTGTCGCGCCTGTTGGCGTACTCTTCCATCATCTTGTTGTTTTGCTCGATTAAGGCGAGCAAGCGCGTCTTCTCGCGATTGAGGTCGTCGAGAGTCTTGGTGGCCTGCGCGTTGGCCACAGAGGGTAGTAGGAGTGCGATGAATATGAAGAATAGCCTGATTTTCATTAGGTTATTGGTTTAGTCGGATGTCGCTTATGGAGATTTCGGCGTTGGTTTGGTTTTTATTGTTGGCGTTGGCCTTGATTCCGACCGACGTTGGAAGCCAGTGACCGTCGAAGTCTTTATATTGTGAGACGTTGATTTCCGCGCTTTCGCCCCCTTTGACGCTGACCCTTATCCCTGCTATGGTGAAATCGGCCGCGTTGATTTGCAGTTCTACAGCCATTTGGTCGTTACGGCGCGACAAGAAGTATTTCCCTTTGGAGGTGAGGGAGATGTCGAACTTGGAGAAATCGCTGTCGCCGAATAATTTGTATACATTCGGGACAATGCCGAGCAGGATCGACTGGATTAATTCGGAAGCGTCGGGGAATAGTTTTTGTGTTTTATCTAAGTTGAGCAGGTTGCTTTTGATTGTGGCCTTATCGCCATTGACGGAGACGCTTCCGACGTTGATGGGAGGGAATATTAGTCGCCCCGTTAGTGTTGTCACTCCGCCTCGGGTGAACTGCACAGATGCTCGGATTGACTGGTCTTTTCCGCCGTATATGACAGACGCCTTGGCGTTTTTGGCCTCGTAGGTCGTGATGTCGTCGAGACGAAGGCCGGCCTCGGAAATGCGTTCAAATACCACCCTCCGGCTTGTGGAGAACTTTGTGGACGGGTCCTCGGAGGGTATTCGCCCCGAGCGGCAGCCGGACATAAGCGCCACAATCGCGACAGCGCAGCCTAAGGCGCGGAAATGCTGACGCAGGGTGTTCATCATTCTGCAAAGTATTGTTTCTGGGTGAACTTACGCTCAATGAGCTTATTGGCGGGGTCGAGCTCAAGAGCCAGCCTCCACATGTCGACTGCCTCTTCGACTCGGCCAACTTTGAAGTAGATGTCGCCGCAATGGTCGTAGTATACGGAGAAATCTATGTTTGCCTGATTCTTCAGCAAATCCATGCACCGCTCCATGACGAAAGTGGCCTCGGAATAGTTTCCCTTGCGGAAGAGCACGTAGGCGTAGGTGTCGAGATAGGAGGAATTGAGGGGTTCCATGTCGAGCGCCCTTCGGCTCATGCGCTCGGCCTTATCGAGCTGAATGCCGCGTTGGGCGAGCTCGTAGGCGTAGTTATTGAGGGCCATTGCGTCGTCGGGGTTCTCGGAGAGGATGTGGTCGAAAACCATCACGGCTTGCGATACGCTGTCTAAGTGCATGTAGCAGAGGGCCATGCTGTTGAGGACGTCGAGACGGTTAGGCACTGTGCCGTTCTTCTCTTGCTTATTTCCGGCGGACTCCCATATGGAGTAGGCCGTTTGGAGCGGCTTGAGAGCCCCGGCGTAGTCTTTCCTCTCGGTCAGGAAAAGACCGTGGTAGAATGCCACCGAAGGGTCGTTGGGCAGGTCGTCTGAGGCCCTGACGCAGCAGGATATCAATTTGTCGAGCGTGGCCTTCTTGTTTTCGGCATCTGCGGCAAGGTAGACACCCTGGTAGTGGGCAATTATCCTAATCCAGATGTAGTTCGTGCCGGGGTTCTCGGCCACGAACTTTTCAAGCAGCTCGGCACCCAAACTCTCATTATTGTTCTGCGTGAAGTAGCTGTCGGCCAAAGACACGATTTCGGGGTTCGATGGGTACTGCTGAAGTAACGAAGAGAAGACCTTTACAATAAAAGGTCTCCAATTCGCATTGCTAAACATATTACTGTCTCCAAAAATCTGGTAGACCCTCTGAATCTTGTACACCTCGTTGACCTCTTGCGACATGAAGCCGTCGAGCATGGTCGAGGCGTAGAGGCTGTCCATGGAGAGCAAGCGATAGGTCTCGGCAAGGAAGAAGAGGTAGACATCGCCATTGGGGCATTTTGTGGACATGACGCCATATTTGACCACTTTCTCGTTATCGCCTGTCGCGCCGTAAAGGTTCGAAAGCAAGTAGAAAATCTGGGCGTTGCGAGGATACTTCTTTTCGAGAGAGTGGGCGAGCTTTATGGCCTTCTTGATCTTGTTCTGGCTGGCGTAGATGCTTATTTTGCCAGTTTCGAGCATGAGCTTGGTTTCGGGGTCGTCGGTCTTGAATTTGGAGGCCATTTTGAGGGCTTCATCGTAATGGCCAAGGTCAATTAAGGCCTCGTATTTGGCAATCTTGCTTTTGTCGTCGTCTGGTTTGAGGGCTATCAGCTTGTCGTAGAGTGCGATAGTCCTCTCCTTTTTGTTGGCGTTGTTGAGGAAGGCGATGGCGTTGACAATGTAGTTTTCGTTTCCCGTGGTGTCTACCTGGACGGCCTTCTCGGCAAATTCGGCGGCATTGGCGAAGTCTTGCGTCCCGTTGAGCAGGATTGCCAACTCATTTAGGACGGCTGCATTGTTGGGGTTTCTTTTGACCAAGTAGATGAAAGTGTCGAAGGCTTTTTGATAATCGCCTTTGACTTTTGCCTTCAATGCCTCGTGGTAGAGATTCTCGAAGAAATACTCTTGGTCGAAGCCATTATTAGTTTGTGCTGACGCATATTGGCCTACGAACAGGCACGCCGCTAACGCTATAAATAATCTTCGCATACGATAAGCCTAATTAATTTACCCCTGAATGTCCAAAACCGCCAATTCCTCTCTCGCTATCGTCGAGCGACTCCACAGGCTCAAAAACAGCCGTCTCATGACGCGCTATTACCATTTGGCAGATTCTGTCGCCATTGTGGATGGTAAACGGGGTGTCGGAAAGGTTGACGAGTATTGCGCATATCTCGCCGCGATAGTCAGAATCAATTGTACCTGGGGAGTTGAGCACCGTCACGCCGCTCTTAGCCGCCAGACCACTACGCGGACGAATTTGCGCCTCGATGCCTTGCGGAAGCTGTATGTAGAGCCCGGTAGGTACGACAGCCCGAGCGAGGGGCGCGAGGGTGACATCATCGCTAAGGTTCGCCCTCAAATCCATTCCGGCCGAGCCCGGCGTGGCGTAGGACGGCAGTGGGTTGCGGCTTTTGTTTATGACCTTTATTGTAACGTTGCTCATCTTCTTAAGCGTTTCTTTGTCAGGGTTTTAACGTCGATTTTCTCAATCTTGGCGATTGCGAGGGCCATAATTCCGAGTACGACTGCGGCGGTGAGTGGCCAAAGCGCCGGGCAGTAGCTCTCTGTCAGGCTTACGCCACCCATCGTGAGGGCTACGACCACGATTCCGACAACCATCAGTTGGCGTACCGGGTATGCCACGGGGTAATATTTCTGGCCGACGAAGTAGGTTGTCGTCATCATGACGGCGTAGCCCACGAACGTTGATATTGCCGCGCCAAGGTATCCCATTCGCGGGATAAGCATGAAGTTTAGAGCCGTATTTACTGCCAAACCTATGGTGCTCATGATTATGCCCCAATAGGTTCGGTCCGTCAGCTTATACCAAAGCGAGATTGAGTAGTAGACGCCGAAAAAGAGCTGGCCAATGAGAATCCAAGGGATTATGGCCGTACCCTCAAAGTAGCTCTGCGGCAAGAAGTTGCGGAGCAGCGGCATGAAGAGCATGACTCCGGCGAATATGAAAAGCCCGAAATAGACGAACCATTTGAGGGCGACTCCATAGACGTCGTTTTTTGCTTTCTCCTTGTTCTCCTTGAAGAAGAATGGCTCGAACGCCATGCGGAAGCTCTGGGTGAAAATCGACATGAGCACGCCTATTTTGTAGCAAGCGGCGTAGATGCCGAGGGCGGCGAGCGGATCGGCCGACGGGTCGAGATGCTTGATGAGAATCTTTTCGATATTGGTGTTGGCCTGGCCGAAGAATCCCATGCCCACAAGGGGGAGGCTGTAAACCAAGGCTTTGCGGAGTATATCGGCATCGCCCTCGGTCATGACGGCCGCTATGCGGGGCAAGAAATAGAGCGTTGAGAATAGCGAGCCTGCCAGATTGGCGAGCATCATGTAGGTTATGTCGTCCACAGAGCCGAAGACGCCCCCCCGATGACGAAGCCAGAAGAGGAAAAAGACGGTCAAGAGGACGTTGACGAGAACCTGCCCCAGGCGCAAGAGCGCGTAGGCCAAAGACTTGCGTAGGTAGCGGAGCTCGGCAAAGAAGATGGCGTTGTAGGAATCGAGAAGCACGATGCCGGCCATTATGGCCAGATAGGCGCCACTCTGAGGCCCGAAGTCGAAATCGATGAGCCAACAGCAAGGCTCGGGAAAGAAGAGCGCAACAAGAAGCAGCCCGAGGCCGAAGAGGAAAACGGTCTTGGAGAGCGTGCCGAGCAGGCGGTCGCGGTTGTCGTCGGTAGCGAAACGGAAATAGCCGGTCTCGAAACCGAGGGTCACGACGACGAGGAAAATGGCAATCCAGCTGTAGACGTAGGAGAAAGTGCCATAGACGGCTTGCGAGACCACCCTGACGTAGAGCGGCATCATGAGCCAGCCGATAAGACGGCTCAAGATTGTGCTTGCGCCGTAGACTACGGTGTCGGAGGCCAGTGTTTTGAGTTTTCCCATTTCTTTTATTCTGTCGGAATCGGTGCTACGCGGCTATGATTGTCGTCTCAGTTGTCTTGGCCGGACAGATCCTGATAGTTGAAAAGATTTAGTGATTCGGGTTTATACCCCTTGCGACCGGTATGCTCATAAGCGGCGGCCGTTGCCATTCGCCCTCGTGGGGTACGTTTTATGAAGCCACTTTGTATGAGATATGGTTCGTAGACGTCCTCAACCGTGCCGGCGTCCTCGCCTATTGCCGTCGCAATTGTGGAGACGCCTACTGGACCGCCTCCAAACTTGTCGATTATGGTGAGGAGTATCTTTAGGTCCATCTCGTCAAGTCCGTAGTTGTCGATATTGAGGGCGTTGAGGCTGGTGTCGGTTATCTTCTTGTCGATATGACCGTCGCCCACAACTTGCGCAAAGTCCCGGACGCGGCGCAAAAGGGCGTTGGCGATACGTGGCGTGCCGCGGCTTCGCATGGCTATGGCGAGGCACGAATCGTCGTCTATCCTTACGCCGAGGATTCCCGCCGACCGCTTGACAATCTTTGCTACGAGCTCAGCGTCGTAGTACTCGAGGTGGCACTTGATACCGAAACGGGCGCGCAAAGGGCTGGTCAGCAATCCGCTTCTGGTAGTGGCCCCCACGAGCGTGAAGGGGTTGAGGGGGATTTGGACGGTGCGGGCGCTGGGGCCCTTGTCGATCATGATGTCGATTCGGAAGTCCTCCATTGCGGAGTAGAGATACTCTTCGACCTCGGAACTCAGGCGGTGAATCTCGTCGATGAATAGCACGTCGTTGGGTTCGAGCGAGGTTAGCAGGCCTGCGAGGTCGCCCGGCTTGTCGATAACGGGGCCGCTCGTCGTCTTCATGCTGACGCCCATCTGGTTGGCGATGATGTTGGAGAGGGTTGTCTTGCCGAGTCCCGGTGGGCCGTAGAGGAGGGTGTGGTCGAGCGGCTCGCCCCTCATCTTGGCGGCGGCTACGAAAATGCGCAGATTGGAAACGACGCCGCTCTGACCCGTGAAATCGTCGAAGGTCAGGGGGCGCAGCGTTTTATCGTACTCTTGGTCGGGTGTGTTCTCTTTCCTGATGTCTATTCCGTCCAAAGGTTTTGCGGTTTTTAGCGAAAAAAAGAGAGGTTAGATTTCCATGACCTTGTAGTGGCGGACCATCTCTATGAAGCTGTCGGCATCGAAAGGCTTGGGCAAATACTCGTCCATCCCGGCCTCGATGCACTTGGCGCGCTCGCTGTCGTAGACGTTGCTCGTAAGGCCGATGATAAACGATCGCTTGTTGCCGGACGATTTCTCGTATTCACGTATTTTTTGGGTGGCCTCGTAGCCGTTGAGTTCAGGCATCATGATGTCCATCAGGATGACGTCGTAGAAGTTGGCGATGGCCTTGTCGACGGCCATTTGGCCGTCGTCGGCCATGTCGGCCTCCACGCCAATGTGGCGCAGGGTGTAGAACATCATCTTTTGGCTCAACTTGTTGTCTTCGACTAACAACATCTTGCTCATTGGGAATAGGAATTGAAAATCGGATATGGTTATTTAGCAAAATTCTTTGAAAGCTCGAGCATCGCGTCGATAGGGCGTCGAGCCTTGGCTGCCACCTCGGGTGCCACATTGACCTCGGGCCACTCGTATTTGAGAGTGAGATAGATTTTCTCCAACGTATTGAGCTTCATGAAGTTGCAATTGTTGCAACCGCAAGTGGAGTCGATTGGCGGGGCCGCGATGAGCTCACGGTCGGGAAACGACTTGCGCATCTGGTGGAGGATTCCGCTCTCGGTAGCTACAATGAAACGCTTGGCCTTGCTCTTGCCTATGTGGGAGAGCAGGGCTGCCGTTGAGCCCACGAAATCGGCAAGCACGATTATCTGGTGCTTGCACTCGGGATGTGCAATGAGCTCGGCGTCAGGATAGGTCTTTTTGAGGTCGATAATCTTTTCGAGGCTGAACTGCTCGTGGACGTGGCAAGCGCCGTCCCAAAGGAGCATCTGGCGACCCGTCTGGGCGTTGATGTAGGAGCCCAGGTTACGGTCGGGGCCGAAGATTATCTTCTCGTCTTTTGGGAAGGAGTTGACGACCTGGAGAGCGTTGGTGCTGGTGACAACGACGTCGGTCATGGCCTTAATCTCGGCCGACGTGTTGACGTAGCTTACGACCTTATGGCCAGGGTTTTGGGCTAAGAAACGTGCGAAGTCGTCGGGCTGGCAACTGTCGGCGAGGGAGCATCCGGCGTTGAAGTCGGGAATCAGGACTTTCTTGTCGGGATTGAGTATTTTGACGGTCTCGCCCATGAAGTGCACTCCCGCCAGTAGTATGATGTCGGCTTGGATGCCGACGGCCTTTTGCGCCAGGGCGAGACTGTCGCCTATAATGTCGGCAATGTCCTGAATGTCGGCCGTCTGGTAGTAATGTGCCATGAGGACGGCATTCTTCTGCTTCTTGAGCTTTTCGATTTCGGCCAGAAGGTCGATACCTTCAGGAATGGGCTCGCAGACGTAACCCTTCTCCTGCCATGTTTGCTTGACGGTCATCATTTCTGTTTGTTGCCAAAAGCGGACGGTAACTTCCGCCTCACTCTTCAGGGTGATTGTGTCCTAGTGACTGTGGTACATACTACCCAAAAGGTACAATTACAAAGCTAACTAATTTATTTTGCTTTCTGACATCCGAAACCCCACTACGGCTCGTATTCGTTAATTGGCCTCTGATATCAACTATGATTTTGATACCGACTGACCACTTATATATTATTAATTCCTCATTTACTCTTTAAATAGGAATAATAATAATATAGTCCGTCAATCATGTCAGCAACAACAAGTTGCTCCCCACCACCCTACTCGTCCATTGACACCGCCTCGCTGTTAACAAACTGCGCAATCAACTTCAATTTGCGACATAAAACAGTGAGAAACAGCAAATTAACAATCGTATTGTCAATTGTCGATAACGTAGCCTAACATTACCGACAACCCTGCTCGACCTGTCAGTAAACCATCCAAAACTGTCGGCAACGCACATAATAACGCCCTGCGAAACTGACAGGCGAACGTATCTGACAACACGGTCGTCCTTTATTGACAACCTATGTTCTCCAAAATGGACCGAAACTGACCGTTTGAGACGAGAAACTGACAGGCTCGCCCGCAAAGGGTGGATGCTTTTCGGCCAAAGTCCATTACGAGTGTCAATAACAACCCCCAAAGGGTTACCAACGTCTCAATATTATTATTACTCATTACTTACTCTTTAAAAGGAATAATAATAATATAGCTCGTCAATCTTGTCAGTAAAACCCACCTGCACACCCATAGCCCGCCATATACTGACAATCTCCCCACAACACGCCAACCGCACCCCGTGCGCTGCGCAAAGTCAACCCATTGAACCACAACCCACTGACAGCACCAGTGTCAATTGTTCAAAACGCAAGGTCTGCAACCCAGCAACCATTGCGGCCTTGTTTGTAAAACGGCCGCGCCTGTCCATAAGCTGGCGATAACGCGCCCACATACTGACAGCCCGACGCAACGAACAACACTAATCAGGAATCTGACTGCGAAACTGTCCACTCGCCTCCGACAAACTGACATCCCGACCTGATAAACCAACAGAGCCGCCCTGAAACGCTTACGCAATAACACTCCCCTCCCCAGGTAGAAACCAACAGATTATCTATTTGATTTTCATAATTTTGTGGAAAAACATAAGTGAAACCGACAGGAACTGACAATAGTGTCGAAAACGTGTTAGCAACCTGTTGGTAAATCATACGGAAATGTTTGATTATCAATTGTTTCACGTGGAACATTCGCCTTTCGGGCTGTACATCCACGTGCCTTTTTGTTTGAAGAAGTGTATCTATTGCGGCTTTTGCAGCGTGATAAATACGTCGTTGATTGACAGGTATTTGGATGTGCTGGCGAAAGAGATGGGGAGGTCGGCGGTGGCGGGTTTGAAGCCTCGGACTGTGTATGTAGGCGGCGGCACGCCGTCGTGCATTGGAGTACGAAATATCGAAAGGGCTTTGCGGATTGTGGGTGAGGCTTTTGACTTGAGTGAGATTTTGGAATACACGTTTGAGTGTAATCCGGAGGACGTGGATGATGAGCTGGCCGCGGCGCTTGCGGGCAATGGCGTGAACCGCGTGAGCATGGGCGTTCAGAGTTTGGATGACAAGATGCTGAAATTCCTCGGGCGACGGCATAAGGCGGCCAAAGTGGGCGAGGCCATTGGCTCGTTACGGAAGGCAGGGATTGGAAATATTAGTGTGGATTGCATTTATGGGCTGCCGCGAATTGATGGCTTCGACCCGCTTGCCGACGTAGACAGGTTCTTGGCGTTGGGAGTTGAGCATATGTCGTTCTACTCGCTTCAGTATGAAGAAAATGCCCAGATAACCAGAATGGTCGAGCGGGGCGAAGTGGACATGATGAGCGACGACGACGTTTGCGACCTCTACGACGCATTGGTCGAGAAGATGCGCGGTGCCGGCTACGTCCACTACGAGCTGTCGAACTTCGCCAAGCCTGGTCGGGAGTCGAAACACAACTTGTCGTATTGGGACAGAGTGCCTTATTGGTCCTTTGGCCCGGCGGCGGCGTCGTTCGACGGGAAAGTGAGAATGACTAACACGTGCAACGTGGAAGAGTATCTGGCAAGCGAGGGGCAGAAGAAAAGCCTCGTGGAAAAATTGACCGACGAACAAATCTTCATCGAGCGAGTGATGCTGAAAATGCGGAAGAGCGACGGGTTAAACCTTTCGGAAGTCGACGACCGGTATATGCCGTCTTTGCGGGAGAAATTGGGGATTGAAATGAAAGAGGGGAACGTCGTCAGATTGGCCAACGGGAACTATGCCATTCCCGAGGGGCGTTGGATGGTCTCCGATTCAATCATCGGACGGCTGGCCTTGATTTGAGCATCGGTTGCCGACGGCGAGCAACGCGTATCCGACAACGGACGGGACGACGATGTTGAGAGCCCAAATGAAGATGACGGCCGAGGCCACAACGTCGCCGTCGCAAAGGGGCGTGAGAATCCAGCTTGCCAATCCGCCTTTCACGCCCACGTCGATAATGTTGACCCTCGGGACGACGGTGACGAAGAAATAGTAGACGGCCACGGCAAGAAAGAGCAAGGGCGAGGGCGGTTCCCCTGTCGAAAGAAGAATTGCGAGCTGAAGCGAAAAGACCGACACTTTGGTCAAGTTGAGAGCGAATGCTATCGCCACTCTCCTACCCCATACGCTTCGAGGCGGCAGCCTCTTGCGGAAAAGGATGAAAAACAATGCGGCTGTGAGGATTGACGCAATAGAGCCGAAAAGGCAAAAGGTCGTGGCCTCTGAAGGGATGGGCGAATCGCACGAGAGGGAGAATAAAATCGAGGATATGAAGCCGAGCATAACGATAGCGGCAGTCTGAATCACACTCGCCACAACGCTCGCCAACGTCGCGGAACGTTTGTCGGAGTAGCTCATAGCCCTGCCCACGTGCTCGCCAATGTTGGCGGGCGTGACGTTGCCGAGACCCACGCCGCGTAGCGTGGCAAGAGCATCGTCGCGGAGAGAACCTCTGGCGAAGATGCTTCTGACGGCCTTCCAGCGTAGCGTTTCGAGAGCCAAGTTGGCGCACATCAAAAACAGCTCGGCGCAAAGGAGCAGGGACGACGAAAAGAAGAAAGTGAAAGACGCTGCAATCCCGCTCCGCCCCTGCCACGCCCTCTCGCAGAAGACTACAAGGCAAGCGACGCAAAAGACGGCTGTGGCAATCTTAGCCGCCTTGCGCAAAAGTGGTGGGACGTTGAAAGAGGCGATTCTCATGATACCGGAAGTAAAGGTATGCGTTTTTTGTCCCAGTGTCGCAAAAGAGATGGTCTCATGGCTATGGCGAGAAGTGGCGATAGCGCGAGGAAAACCTTAACTTTGCGTCACTTATGCAAAACGTCAAGCCAAAGAAGCAGCTCGGCCAGCATTTCCTGACGAGCCAAAAGATTGCCAAAGACATTGTCGACGCCCTGACGTGGGAAGGGCGAGCCGTCGAGATTGGCCCGGGAATGGGCGTGCTGAGCAAGTACCTTTTCGAGCGTGCGGAGCTGGATATGCGACTCGTGGAGGTTGACCCTGAGAGCGTCGACTACCTGAAAGAGGCCTACCCTTCGCAAGCCGAAAGGGTCGTCTACGGCGACTTCCTCAAGCAAGACGCTGACGACTTCTTTGGCGACGACGCCCCTTTCGCCGTCATAGGCAACTTCCCATACAACATCTCGAGCCAGATATTTTTCAGGATACTTGAATACAAAGACCGCGTCCCGATGGTCGTCGGGATGCTCCAACGCGAAGTAGCCCTGCGACTCTCTTCAGGGCCAGGCACACGCGACTACGGCATCCTGAGCGTCTTTCTGCAAGCCTACTACGACATCGAGTACCTCTTCACAGTCCATGAGGACGTTTTCAACCCGCCCCCGAAAGTCAAGAGCGGCGTAATAAGGTTGAAGCGCAACGGCGTTGAGAGGCTCGATTGCGACGAAGCCCTGTTCCGCAAAGTTGTCAAGGCCACATTCGGGCAGCGGCGCAAGATGATATGGAACGGGCTGAAGACGCTCGGCATGAAAATCGACGCCCTCAAAGACGACCCGATAGTAAAACGCCGCCCTGAGCAACTCGGGGTGGCGGAGTTCGTCAGCCTGACGAACATGGTGGCGAGAGCCGACGGCGAGGCGAAGAAAGAGCCTTAGTCGGAGTCGTGGCTTTGGCCGAGCGGCTCGAGGTGCACAGTCGCCTCGATTCCTAATTTAGCCTTAATGTTATTCTCGAGGAGGGTCGCCACGGCGTGGCTCTCGTTGAGCGTCTTGTTGCCGTCCATCTTGATGTGGAGGGTGAGCTCCTTGTGCGACACGTAGTTATGCAGGTGGATATGGTGTACTTGCAGCTCGTCGGGGTAGGTCTCAGCTGCAATCTGTCGGACCTGCTCGATGAACTCGGGTGACGGGTTCTCGCCAAGGAGCTTATCGACCGTCTGGCGGATTATCTGAAAAGTGGCGTAGAAGAGCATGGCCGACACGACGAGTCCAAGGGCGGCGTCGATCCACCAAACCTTGCTCGCGAAGACGATGCCGGCCAAGACGACAACCGACGAAAGGGCGTCGCTGCGGTGATGCCATCCGTCGGCCTTGATGGCCTCATTGCCGCTTTTGCGTCCGAGGTAGAAAGCGTATTGGGCGAGAGCCTCTTTTGCGACAATTGAAACAATAGTGACGACAATAGCGAGAGCGCCGAATGTTGTTTGGGTGTGCGTCGAGAGCCTATCGATGGCCTCAGTGGCGAAGTCGTATGCCACAATCCCGAGCAGGCAGCCGATGAAGAGCGCGGCAATCTGTTCCCAGCGCCCGTAGCCGAAGGGGTGTTTGTCGTCGGGCCTCATTTGCGATAGTCGGACGGAGACGATGACAATGAGCGAGCTGAAGGTGTCGGAGAGAGTGTGCCAAGCGTCGGCCACTATTGCCACCGAGCCGCAGGCCGTGCCGGCCCAGAACTTGAGCCCGGCGAGGGCGGTGTTGGCGAGGGCTGAGACGATTCCCTCCTCGTATCCGGCGCGGGAGGCCGATTGCTGATAATTCTTCATTGCTTTAAATTGTGAGTGATGTTTTGGTATTTAGCCCGCGATGTTATGAAAAGGCGCCCTCATGAGCAAAAAGTGCGCGCTAATATGGAGCGTGTAAAAGAACGAAGGGCGGCAGAAGTGTAGCCTTCTGCCGCCCCTCACCGCTATGAGAAAAATCACAATCAATAAACTGTACCGTTGTACAGGGGGCGCAACCATCACGGCGCTACCTTTTATGAAAAACTCCTTTCACGAGCAAAGGTAGAAACATATATTAAATACGCAAACGGTTTTCCTTTATAAAGTTGCGTTGTCAAAAGAGTTTTAACAGAACTGAGCCAGCAAGTCCATTCTATTCGTCACTCCAATTGGAAAAAAAATTAACCGCTCGTCAATTCCACCGCGCAACTCGTCAAAAACTTAAAATTGTATAGCAAATATTGTGATGCGAGGTTTAAGTTTGCGGCGTCAATGAAAGACAAGTTTCTATGTCTGCATGTTCAATGGTCCGTTTGGACGTGAGTTCGAGGGCCTTTCTTATTCAGAGGTTATCTTTACAGGTAGTGATAAGCAATCATGAAAGCTGAGCCTTAGTTGTGAAACTGAGGCTCAGAATTTTTTTGTGGGGGGTATTCGATAGTTTTTCTATCCTGACACGCCAGCTTTGGTAAATGAGAGTAGGCGGTTGGAAATCATAAGCTTGCAATAATATATTATGCGTACGAACATAAGCTACTCCTCATAAATTGACAACTTTACAATGTTGTTTTTAAGTTGGCCTCTCAGGATGGAAGCTAAGATAGCGTATTGTCCGCCACGCTGTAACCCTGCCGGCAGGTACATTTTTGCGGGGGTGATGACATCGCCCAGGCTCTGATGCGGACGCTCATCGTTGTAGAATGCGATGAACGAGCCTATTCCCGCACGTAGCCGACTGACTGTCGCCTCGGGGTATCTGTGCACGTACTCCTGCTTTATTGTGCGCCAAAAGCGCTCTATCCAGATATTGTCCTTGCATCGCCTGCGCCCGTCCATGCTGATGGCTATTCCGAGCGATTTGAGTGCGTTCACCCACGCGGGGGATGTGTACTGGCTCCCTTGGTCCGAGTTGACGATTTCAAGGCGTCCATGCCTGCTGACGCACTCCGCGAGCTGCTCCGTGCAGTTCGAGCCCTCAAGTGTGCTGCTCAGGCGCCACCCGACTGTGTATCGGCTGTACACGTCTATTATCGCGTAAAGGTACATGAACCACTTCTCCATCGGTATGTAGCTTATGTCGGTGCTCCACACCCTGTTGCGCCTGACAATCGGGAGGCCGCGGAGGTGGTACGGGTGGACGTACTCGGCGTTCCCCGGCTTGCTGAGCTTGCGCTGCTGCGGGTACACTGCGTGCAGGCGCATCTTGCGCAGTGGTCGCCTGACGCGCTTCGGGTTGGCGGCGTACCCGTGCATGCGCAGCATCCTCGTCATGGTCATGACACCGGCGGTGGGGTGCGACTGGTAATACTCGTCCATCATGCGCATCATGTCCTTGTTCTCGTCGCTCTCGCCCTTGCGCTTGTAGTAGTGGCCCGTGCGGGTCAGCCCGGTCAGGGCGCAGTATCGGCTCCAGCTCATGCCTACGGGACGGCGGTCGGAAAGGCTCTCTATCTGTCCTTTCGACACAGTGTCCCGTAGGCTTCCGCAAAAAAATCCACTTCCACGGTGAGTTGCCCGACTTTCTTCAGCAGCTTTTCGTTGGTGCGCCTAAGCTCCTTTATCTCCTTGTCCTCCTTGGCGGGGCTTGCGAGCACCTCTTTCGCCTTTGACACAAATTCTGCTTTCCACGCCGTTATCTGCTTGGCGGCTAAGCCTTATTTCTGGCACAATGTGGCCAGCGTCTCCCGCTCTTTGAGAGCCTCAATCACGACCTTCGTCTTGAACGAGGCGTCGTAGTTACTCCTTCTTCCCATTCTTGTTAAGTTAGATTGCAAAATTAGTACTTTGCAGTTGTCTTAATTTTTGGGGGTATTATTGACTAATATGTACGAATAGCGCACAAATCGCAAATCACAACGAATCCCGTCTTTGCCTCTCAACCTTTAGCTATGAATGTCTTTCACTAGACAATTTGTGCGCTATTCGTCCTGACTTTTAATCTGACGGCTTCATAAAGTGACGTAGCTTTTTTAATATGAAATGATAAGAAATAAAAATTGTTGCTTTTGTAATGGAGCTGAGGCATATTCTTTTTGTGTTAGGGGCAGACTCTGTGATTTGTTTAAAAAAAACATTTCTGATATGCATGAAAATTTACGAACGATAGCTGAATAACGTAAAGTGTATTGCTATATATTTGCGCCCCGAAAAAACGACAGTAATCTGACACACCCACATAGAAAGCTATTGAAAAGCCGGCGAAAAAAGTGTTCTGTGTGAAGTGTTTAGGTTTATTGCTTCTTTTTGGAGACAACAATTAATACTAACTCTAAACTGAAAATGAAAGTTTTCATTGTAGTAGCATATTAAATGTCATGAAACGTATAGTATTGCTCTTCATGCTGCTGCTAAGTGTACTTTATACCAAGGCATCGGAGCAGCAGGACACGTTGCAAAACAAGCTTCTGATAGCTTACGAGATTCATAAGGCAGACTGGGTGAACATAGACGCCATGTCGTCAACTAAGGGAATCTCTGCTTGCTATATGCGAAACTATGTTGTTGGACCTCGTTATTGTTTAGCCGTTGAATATGGAGCCAAAGTGACCTGGCTACATGGTGTGAAAAAGTCAGCTGCGTATGACGCTTACACTGACAGGGTTGATTATTTGAACGTATCTTTACCAGTAAATCTCACAAGGTCGATTTCCATTGGCACTTCTGGTGTTTCTTTGGCTCCTTTCTTCGGACCTAACTTCAAGTTTAACATCGTGGGGAAATACCGAGAATCGTTCGACGGCAAAAAGCGTGATAGTGTGAACTATCTTAGTCGCGATAGAAAGACACCAGCGAGCATATTTCAGTTCGGCATGAACGTGGGGGTTGGCTTCTATTACAAGCAGTTTGTTGTCGCCTATACATTCCAGCCCGATTTCACAGACTATGTGAAAGATGACATGGAATGTTGTAAACACACCAATACTAATTCATTCTCCGTTGGTGTTCGGTTTTGACGCAAAAGAGGATAATTCATGAATAGGGGGCTGTGCATATGGCGCAGTCCCTCTCCTTTTGTGATAAGCAAAGGTTTTGCGCCCTCCCTTTCAAAATGATATAAAATTTAGGTGTTTTGCTTACGTTTCTTTGAGTGAGATACGTAAAGTGCAATGGTTGTACGGTTAAAATTGCCCTTGTAGCTATTGAATTGTTAGTGTTTTGGTTAAATTTGTATGGTTTCAGAAGAATATTAGCGCTAAACTTGAAATTCTGAAATCTAATAAACAATAAGCATATTTCTATCCATTCCCCCTATTTTAGATGGGGTGATGAGGAAAGAAAAAAGATACTGGACAACAACACCCCTTAATCAGATGGGGGCGCAGAACCAAGAAAACAGAAACACTACAATAAAAAAACGACCATGACACAGAAACGACTACCAGAAGCTCAGGGCCTCTACGACCCGGCCAACGAGCATGACGCGTGTGGCGTGGGCTTCGTCGCCAACATCAAGGGCGAGAAGACCAACGACATAATCCGCCGCGGCCTTCAGGTTAACATCAACATGACGCACCGCGGGGCCGAGGGCGCCGACAATAAGAGCGGCGACGGCGCTGGCATCCTCATCCAGATGCCTCACGAATTCTTCAAGACCCTCGTGCCCGACCTCCCGGAAGCCGGACGTTACGCTTCGGGCCTCATATTCCTGCCCAAAAATGAGGACGCGGCCAAGAAGTGTATCGAGACGCTACGTCATTTTGTCGAGAGCGAGGGCCTGGAGGTCATAGCTTTCCGCGACGTGCCCGTCGACAGCAGCTGCGTCGGCGAAATCGCGCTGCGCAACGAGCCCCGCATAAGCCAGGTCTTCGTAGGCGGGCATGGTCTGGAGACCGACAAGTTCGAGCGCAAGCTCTACATGGTCCGCAAACAGGCTGAGATCAGGGTTCGCCAGAGCAACATCATCGACAAGGAGTCCTATTACGTAGTCTCACTCTCGAGCCGCACCTTCATCTACAAGGGAATGCTCACGCCAAAGCAGCTTGGCGAGTACTTCCTTGACCTGAAAGACCCCCGCGTCAAGAGTGCCATTGCGGTAGTCCACTCCCGTTTCTCAACAAACACATTCCCCACATGGGACCTCGCCCAGCCATTCCGTATGTTGGCTCACAACGGCGAGATTAACACCATCCGCGGCAACAGGCTTTGGATGCAGGCCCGCGAGGGTATCCTCCAGAGCGACCTCTTTGGCGACGAGCTGAAGAAAGTCTTCCCAATCGTGGAGCCCAATATGAGCGACTCGGCCTCGTTCGACAACGTGTTCGAGTTTCTCGTCCAGGCCGGACGCACTATGCCCCAGGCACTTACGATGATGGTGCCCGAGAGCTGGAACAGCAAGAACCCCATACCCGACAGCCTCAAGGCCTACTACGAGTACCACTCCACAATCATGGAGCCGTGGGACGGCCCGGCGGCTCTCGTCTTCACCGACGGCCGCTACGTTGGCGGCACCCTCGACCGCAACGGCCTGCGCCCGAGCCGCTACGTCATAACCAAGAACGACATGATTGTCATGGGTTCGGAGGTCGGTGTGCAAATCTTTGAGCCTGAGGATATTAAGGAGAAAGGCCGTCTTCGTCCGGGCAAACTTCTGCTCGTCGACACCCAGCTCGGCACGATAATCCCCAACGACGAGGCGAAGCTCCAGATTGCCCGTATGCACCCCTACGAGAACTGGCTTCGCAACAACCGTTTCAGCCTCGACGACATAAAGACCGACCTCAAAGTGCCCGAGGCCGTCGTCCCCGACGACAAATTCGAGACCTACCGCAAAGTCTTCGGCTACAATAAGGAGGATTTCAACCTCACGATAGCCCCAATGGCCAACACGGGCGTGGAGCCCAACAGCTCGATGGGTAACGATACGCCAACGGCCGCCTTCAGCGAGAAGCCCCAAAACCTTTACCAATACTTCCGCCAGACGTTCGCGCAGGTCACCAACCCCCCTATCGACTCCATCCGCGAGGGCCTGGTCATGAGCCTGACCCACTACATCGGGTCCATCATGGGCAACCTGCTGGCCGAGGAGCCGCTCCAGTGCCGCACCGTCAAGTTCGACAGCCCACTGGTCTCTAACACCGACCTCGCCAAAATCAAGGACGGCAAGAATAGCCAGTTCACCCACGTCACCATTCCCACCCTCTTCCCCAAAGGGTCGGGCGGCATCGGCTTGCGCAACGCTCTGGCGCAGATTTGCCGTCAGGCAGAGGAGGCAGTCGACGCCCAGAAGAACTACATCATATTGAGCGACAAGGGCATAAGTGAGGACATGGTGCCAATCCCGTCGCTACTGGCCGTCGCCACAGTCCACCACCACCTCATCCGCGCCAAGAAGCGTATGCAGGTTGGCCTAATCGTCGAGACGGGCGACGCGCGCGAGGTCATGCACTTCGCCCTCCTGCTCGGCTACGGCGCCTCGGTCATCAACCCCTACCTCTGTTTCGTGGCCATCGACCACCTCATCCGCGAGGGTAAGGTCACGACCGACTACGTCACGGCCCGCGACAACTACATCCACGCCGTCGACAAGGGCATCCTCAAGATAATGAGCAAGATGGGTATCTCGACCTTGCTCAGCTACCATGGAGCCCAGCAGTTTGAGGCCATAGGCCTCTCGCAAGAGGTCATCGACAACAGCTTCGTCGGCACGTCGAGCAAGATTGGCGGCCTCGGTTTCGAAGAGATTGCCAAAGAGGCGGAAATGTTCCATAAGCGCGCCTTTGGCGAGAGGGAGTTCGGCGAGACCGACGTGTTCGACATCGACGGGCGTTTCGCCTACCGCAAGTATGGCGAGAGGCACGGTTGGAACCCCGACTCGATAGCCCTCCTCCAGTGGGCCACGAGCCAGAACGACTACAACAAGTTCAAGGAGTTCAGCGCGCGCGTCAATCAGGACAACGCTTCGCCTCTCTTCATCCGCGGATTCCTGAAGCTGCGCGAAGGCCAGCCCGTCCCCATTGAGGAGGTCGAGAGCGAGGAGAGCATTATGAAGCGTTTCGTCACGGGTGCGATGAGCTTCGGCGCCATAAGCAAAGAGGCTCACGAGGCCATGGCCATCGCCATGAACAGCATCGGCGGACGCAGCAACACCGGAGAGGGAGGCGAGGACGCGGCGCGATTCGGCACCAATATGCGCAGCGCGATTAAGCAGATAGCCTCCGGCCGCTTCGGCGTCACGAACAACTATCTCGTCAACGCCGACGAGCTACAGATTAAAATAGCACAAGGCGCTAAGCCGGGAGAGGGTGGCCAGTTGCCTGGTTTCAAGGTCAATAGCATCATTGCCAAGATGCGCAACTCAACTCCGGGCATCACCCTGATTTCTCCCCCACCCCACCACGACATCTACTCCATTGAGGACCTGAAGCAGCTTATTTTCGACCTCAAGAACACCAACCCGCACGCCAAGATCAGCGTCAAGCTCGTTTCCGAAAGCGGCGTGGGCACCATCGCGGCGGGTGTCGTCAAGGCAAAGGCCGACCTCATCGTAATAAGCGGCGCCGAGGGCGGCACGGGCGCGAGCCCCGCCAGCTCAATAAAGTACGCTGGAATGCCCGTGGAGGTGGGTCTTGCGGAGACGCAGCAGACGCTCGTCATGAACAACCTGCGCGGACGCGTCAAGATTCAGACCGACGGCCAGCTCAAGAACGGCATGGACGTCGTCAAGATGGCTTGCCTCGGAGCCGAGGAGTATGGTTTCGCCACGGCGGCGCTCGTGGTCCTGGGTTGCGTCATGATGCGCAAGTGCCACCTCAACACCTGCCCGACGGGCATCGCCACGCAGGACGAGGACCTTCGCAAGAGGTTCCGCGGCAAGAGCGACTACCTCGTCAACTATTTCCGATTCCTCGCACGCGAGGTACGCGAGATTCTTGCCGAGATGGGCGCCCGCTCGCTAAACGACATAATCGGCCGTAGCGACCTTCTGGAGCAAGACAAGAGCGTCGGCAACTGGAAGACCCAGGGCATCGACATGAGCCGCATCACCTACTTCCAAGAGGCCGGCAAGCGTTTCGCCATCTACAACACGGGCGAGCAGAGCCACGACCTGCAGGGCGTGATGGACTACGACCTCATCCAACAGAGCCAGACGGCTCTCCACAACCGTCAGAAGGTGTGGATAAGCAAAGACATCAACAACGTCGACCGCAGCGTGGGAGCTATGCTCTCTGGCGAGATTTCCAAGCTCTACGGCGAAGAGGGCCTTCCGGAGGACACCATCAACGGCACCTTCTTCGGCTCTGCCGGCCAGAGCTTCGGCGGCTTCCTGACCCGCGGCGTCAGCTTCCGTCTTGAGGGCGAGAGCAACGACTACCTCGGCAAGGGACTCTCGGGCGGCAAGATTGTCGTCGTCCCGCCTGTCGGCAGCAAGTTCGTGCCGGAGGAGAACATCATCATTGGCAACACGGCTCTCTATGGCGCTACGAGCGGCTTCGTGAGCGTCCGCGGCGTGGCTGGCGAGCGTTTCGCGGTCCGTAACTCGGGGGCCTCGGCCGTCGTCGAGGGTGTCGGGGACCACTGCTGCGAATACATGACAGGCGGCAGGGTTGTGGTGCTTGGCAAGACGGGACGCAACTTTGCGGCCGGCATGAGCGGCGGAATAGCCTACGTCCTCGACGAGGATGGCGACTTCGACTTCTATTGCAACAAGGGCCTTGTCGACCTGTGCCGCCTTGAGGATAAGGGCGACATACTCGAGCTGCAAGATATGCTGAGCCGCCACCTGCTCTACACCAATTCCGCCAAGGCGCGCAGGGTACTCTCCAACTGGAGCAAGTATGTCCAGAAGTTCGTCAAAGTCATTCCGTTCGAGTACAAGAAAGTGCTCGAGGAGAAGAAACTGCAAGAACTGGAGAAGAAGATTAAGGAGACCAGCGACGCTCCGCACCTCACCAATTAGGCGGCGAGAGGGTCACTACCCCTTACGAAAAGAGTGATAACAAAAGAACACAATGAACCCAGCAATCGGGAAGCCTGCAAACTCCTGATTGTCAATATATAAGAAAAATGGGAGATCCAAAAGGATTCATAAAGGTGGCCCGCAAAGAGGGAGGCTACCGCGCTCTGGCCGAGCGAGTCGAGGATTATAGCGAGGTTGAGCAGACGCTCGGCGAGAGCGACCGCCAGCTTCAGGCCAGCCGCTGCATGGATTGCGGCGTGCCATTCTGCCACTGGGCTTGCCCCCTTGGCAACAAGACACCCGAGTGGCAAGACGCCGCGTGGCGCAGCGACTGGGAGACGGCCTACAAGATTCTCAGCTCGACGAGCAACTTCCCCGAGTTTACGGGCCGCATCTGCCCCGCGCTCTGTGAGAAGAGCTGCGTCTTGGCCATCGACAACGAGGCCGTGACAATCCGCGAGAACGAGTGTTCCGTGGCCGAGCACGCCTTCAACCTCGGAATTGTCAAACCACGCATCCCCGCCAAACGGTCGGGCAAGAAGGTTGCCGTTATTGGCGGCGGCCCTGCGGGAATGGCGGCGGCCGACATGCTCAACCAGGCCGGTCATACGGTCACGGTCTTCGAGAAGAGTAACGCCATTGGCGGCTTGCTCCGCTACGGAATCCCCGACTTCAAGCTCAGCAAGAAAGTCATCGACCGCCGTCTGGCAGTCCTTCAGGCAGAGGGCATAACGTTCAAGACAGGGGCCGAGGTGGGCGTCAACACCAAGCTTGAGAAAATCCGCAAGGATTTCGACGCCATCGTGGTGACAATTGGCGCCGGTTTGCCGCGCGACCTCAAGGTCGAGGGGCGCGAGCTTCAGGGCATCCATTTCGCCCTCGAGTTCCTCCAGCAGCAGAACCACGTCAACCGCGGCGACAACGTCAAGGACGAGGACCGCATTCTCGCCACGGGCAAGCCAGTCCTCGTCATTGGCGGCGGCGACACGGGTTCCGACTGCGTCGGGACGAGCAACCGCCAGAAGGCCCGCTCGGTGATGCAGATCGAGATTATGCCCAAACCCAGCGAGATGCGCGCGCCTGGCAACCCATGGCCCTACTGGCCCACGGTACTCAAGACCACTTCGAGCCACAAAGAGGGCTGCGACCGCCGCTGGAGCCTCAACACCAAGCGTTTCATAGGCGAGGGAGGCAAGGTCAAGAAGGTCGAGCTCGTCGAGGTGGAGTGGAATAAGGATGCCAACGGGCGTTGGCAGATGACCGAGAAGCCCGAGACGGCCTACACCGTCGACGCCGAACTCGTCCTCCTCTGTATGGGCTTCGTCTCGCCAGTGCACGAGGGTCTGGTCAACGAGCTTGGTGTCGAACTCGATGCCCGCGGCAACATCAAAGTCGGTCCCGACGGCATGACGAGCGTCCCGGGCGTCTTCGCGGCAGGCGACGCCGCCACGGGCGCGAGCCTCGTGGTGAGGGCAATAGCCCGCGGCCGCGAGACGGCAAAGGGAGTCCACGAGTGGCTCATGAGCCAGCCGTCGAAGAAATAGAAAGCTGTTAGTCTGGTTTTTTTATTGTCAGCGCGGGTGGGCGTGGCAGCGATTGCCGCTCCCGCCCGTGCTTGCGTATCGCCTACCCCCCGTCCGAAATGATGTCGTAAGACGGAGCGGCAAAGCGGTAAGTTTCGTACACGAAAAGAACCGCGGCTCGGAATGGAGGATAGCTCCATATCCGGGCCGCGGCTTATAATGGGCCTAAGCGGCTATTAGTAGCGGTAGAAATCGGGTTTGTAGGGGCCCTCGACTTTCACGCCGATGTAGTCGGCCTGCTTTTTAGTGAGTGTCGTAAGGTGGACTCCGAGCTTCTCGAGGTGGAGGCGGGCCACCTCCTCGTCAAGCTCTTTTGGCAAGCGGTAGACTCCCACCTTGTAGTCCTTCTGCCAGAGGTCGAGCTGCGCGAGCGTCTGGTTGGTGAAGGAGTTGCTCATGACGAAACTTGCGTGGCCGGTGGCGTTGCCGAGGTTGACGAGTCGGCCGCGGCTCAGCAGGATGATGCAGTGGCCGTCGGGGAAGGTGAACTGGTCCACTTGCGGCTTGATGTTGTGCTCCTTGACGCCCGGCCACTGCTCGAGGCGCGACACTTGTATCTCGTTGTCGAAGTGGCCGATGTTGCAGACAATGGCCTGGTTTTTCATTTGGGCCATGTGCTCGGCTGTGATGATGTCGCAATTGCCGGTGCAGGTGACGAAGATGTCGCCCATGCCGACGACCTCGTCGACGGTGCGGACCTCGTAGCCCTCCATGGCGGCCTGAAGCGCGCATATGGGGTCAATCTCTGTGACGATGACCCGCGCCCCGAAGCCTCTCATGCTCTGCGCGCAGCCTTTGCCGACGTCGCCGTAGCCGCACACTACCACAACTTTGCCGGCAATCATGACGTCGGTCCCGCGCTTGATGCCGTCGGCGAGGCTCTCGCGGCAGCCGTAGAGGTTGTCGAACTTGCTCTTCGTGACAGTGTCGTTGACGTTGATGGCTGGGAAGAGCAGCTCGCCGCGCTCCATCATCTGGTAGAGGCGATGCACGCCAGTCGTCGTCTCCTCGCTCACGCCCTTCACGCCGTCGGCAATCTTCTTCCAGTCGAATTGCCCGCGGACGGTGCGGAGCAGCTCGACGAGTTCCTGAAAGTCCTCGCCCTCGTTGGAGTAGTTTTTCGAGTAGAGGGCCGGGTTGGCATCG
>JAFPDB010000141.1 GCA_017390085.1 Bacteroidales bacterium
CGTAGAGTACGAGCTTGACAGCCTTACTACCCCCTTGGCTCTTGGCGAGGTAGAGGGTTGGCACAACGTCTGTTAGCGGTGCGAGGAACTTGGGGCAGTCGAGAGCCACGTATCCAGCGAGGCCGTTGGTGTTGCCCTCGGCGTTGGTGCGGAACATCTCGCAAGAGTTGCGGGGGAAGATGATTTTGTCGCCGTTCTTGATTTCAAGCTCACCGTTGGCGATGCCGTCGTTAATCATGCCCCACTTCACGTCCTGAAGCGTGGTCTCGTCAGTCTTGTCGGCCGTGCCTTCGAGCAGCTGAATGCCGGTGATGAGCATATAGGTGTTGGCTTCGAGCTGACGCTTGTTTACGTTGGTGATGCCTACCTTCTTAGCGTCGGCGGCTTGCATAAGCTCGACGGTGGTGTCGCTTTCAAGGTGGCGGACGGCATAGAGGGCGGAATCCACGGTGTGGACGGAGCCAGCCTTGATGGCGGCGGCGAGGTTGGTGTCGATGGCGGCAAGGCGTGTCTCAAACTCTGCCTTGCCCGTTGCGAGTTTAGAGCCGACAAAGATGTTGCGGCGCACTTGTTTGTTGTTAGGTTGGTTTGCCATTATTGCTGTGTGTTTTTTAGTTTTTTACAAATGTTAGAGAAGCTCGTCGCCTGCAAGTCCGTCAACGCCGTCGTCCTCAGTGGCAAACTCCACGTCAGAGCCGGGGATTACAACCTCGTTGTAGGTGGTGGAGAACTCGTTGGCGGCGTTCATGTCGTCGGGTTGTGGGAGAGCCGCAAGCTCTTCCTCCTCCTCCATGTCGCCAATGCCGGGGATAATCTGCAGAGGCTGGTCTTCAGTGTCGCCGAGGGCTACGATGCTCTTGCCCGTGGCTGCGTTGAGAAGTCCAGCGCCACCCGCTACGGCAATGCCGAGGGAGATGTCCTTCATCATGGGGTTGGAACTCATGGAGCTGCCGAGGAATCCGGCTGCCGCCACAATGGCGGGGGTTGTGTACTTGCTGGCTGTGCCAGAGAGACCGAGCAAGTCAGTTCCGTCAACGCTGCGGTTGCCGCTGACGAGCTTGCTGATTTGCGAGCCGACCACGAGACCTGCCGCTACGCAAGCGGCGCGCTTGGCAAGCTCAGAAAAGTTTTTTGTGTTGATTTTACTCATATTAGGTTTGTTTTTAGTTCTGTTAGAACGTCATCGGTAAAAGTTGCTTCGAGGCGTTCCTTTTCTTCTTTTTCTTCTTCCTGCGTCCGTAACCGCTAAGGTTGGAAGTGTCGCTCTTTTTCTTCTTGAGGAAGTAGTATGCAAGTCCACCAACGCCAGCCACGATGCCGACCGTAAGGAGGATTTTCTTGGTCTTGTCCGTTATTGTCATGTTGTTCTGTGTGTTTGGGTCTACAATCGTCCCTGCGTCGTCCACCGACACGGGGACATTTTTCGAGGTGTCAACTGGTGCGGGGGCGGTCTTCGATGTCGAAGAGCCGCTCGGCGGGGTAAGAGAGAGGAGCGAGGACGAGGCATAGCCCGTCTGCCCGTTATACTTAACCTTCGTCCATCCGCCGCTGTCCGATGAGAGGGCTTCAACTGCCGCGCCGCGCGGAATCTTGGCGAGCGACTTGGCTGAAGTCGAGGCCGAGGCGCGGAGGTTGAGGGGGTCTTTCTGCGTGGCCACGTATAGCGTCGTCGCCGTGGCGGAGGCGAGGCTTGCCGTGGTGGCGGCTGCTGTTTGGGTGTTGCCCGTAATCTTGTCCCAAATGTTCTTAGCCCCGTCTTTTATCGTGTCCCATAGGCCGTTTACCTCTTGACCGCCGGGGAGGGCTATGTAGCGGCTGTGGATGTAGCCCCGAATGCCGAAGTTGTCCACCAAATACCAGTCGCCCTGCTTGCCTATCACGTTGACCGTTTCGCCAAGTCCGACCGTGCAAAGCACTTCCCCCTTTTGCGTCGGGGTTTGCCTTATGGCGGCGGCTTGGTTGATGGCCATGTTGATTATTGTTCCTATCATTGTTTTTTTCTATTGCTGTCCGCTAAACTTCAAAAGACACGAAAACACAGTCCGCAATGCCAGCAAAAACGGCGTTGCGGATTATTTTTTGAAAAACAAGCCCCCTAATCGAATAACGACGGTAGAACCGGTGGCTGTTTTGTCCGTTCAATAAGCTTCTCCCAGTCCCTGTCGGGGTTACTCAGGAAAGAATAGCAGTTGATGTAGTACATGAGCGTGATCCTTACCATGGTCGCCAAAC
>JAFPDB010000142.1 GCA_017390085.1 Bacteroidales bacterium
GGTGATGTAAAGTCTCCCGGTTACCTCGGTCACAACAACATCGCTCTCGAGATTTGGCAGAGCAGTGGTACATTGAAGGACAACTCAATGTCACAGACCATTACCGACCTTCCCTGTTTCTCGCCGCTGGGGGTGGAGAACTTGATGAAGGAGCCCGGCATTCCGATTTTCTCAATGCCGCCGCTCGCGACGACTTTCTTGGCGGGCATCTCGAAGAGTTTGTATTTGATGGATGAGCTGCCGCAATTCAGGACGAGTATGTTTTTCATACCTATGGAAACTGTTAATGGTGGTTTATGGATAAGACAAAAGGCCGTGGCGACGTTGGTTGGCAGACGTCGCGCCGGCCCTTATTTGTGGGTGGGGAAAAGGAGTCTTAGTTTTCTTGCGCCTGATTGGCGGTTATGGCGATCATCTTGACGATGTCGGAGACGGAGCAGCCGCGGGAGAGGTCGTTGACGGGGCGCGCTATGCCCTGGAGCACGGGTCCGATGGCTTCGGCGTCGCCAAGCCTCTGGACGAGCTTGTAGGCGATGTTGCCCACTTCGAGCGTCGGGAAGATGAGGACGTTGGCCTTGCCCGCGATGTCGCTGCCAGGGGCTTTCTTGGCCGCCACTGATGCCACGATGGCGGCGTCAGCCTGAAGCTCGCCGTCGATTTGCATGTCGGGGGCCATCTCTTTGGCGAGCCTTGTGGCCTCGATGACTTTGTCGACGACTTCGTTCTTGGCGCTGCCTTTTGTCGAGAAACTCAACATGGCGATGCGGGGCTCGAAGCCGCCAAGGACGCGCGCCGTCTTGCCCGTGGCCACGGCGATCTCGGCAAGCTGCGCGGCGTTGACGACGGGGTTGACCGCGCAGTCGGCGAAGACCATGACGCCGTTCTCTCCATACTCCTTGTTCTGGAGGAACATCAGGAAGGCTCCGCTCACGACGCTTATGCCGGGCTTCGTCTTGATGATTTGGAACGCGGGGCGGAGGACGTCGCCCGTCGAGTTGTCCGCGCCGCCGACTTCGCCGTCGGCGTCGCCTGCCTTGATCATCAGGCATCCGAGATAAAGGTTCTGCTCGGCGAGCTGGGTGGCCTTCTCGATTGTCATGCCCTTATTCTTGCGGAGCTCGTAGAGAAGGTTGGCGTATTGGGCCTTCTTGGGCGATTTCTTGGGGTCGACGATTGTCGCCTTGGCGATGTTTTTAAGCCCCCATTTCTCGGCGTTTGCGCGGATGTTGTCCTCGTCGTCGATGAGGATGATGTCGGCAAAGCCTTCGGCCAGTACTTGATCCGCTGCGCGGAGAGTGCGCTCTTCATAGCCTTCGGGCAGCACAATACGCTTCTTGTTTTGTGCCGCTTTCTGTTTCAGATTCTCAACGAAACCCATTTTTGAAAGTATGTGTAGTATTTGTTTTGTCTTGTGAGACGGGCGGCTTCGCTCCTCGCGTATCGTGGGGGTGGGTGTCGCTCTGCTTGGCGGCTCGTTTTTCTTTTGGCCGCAATTGCGTTCTACGTGGTGGTTCCTACCATTGTTGCAACGCTCGCGAAGATAAGGAATTAGCATTTGCGTTGCAAAGAATGGGTCTCAAAATGCAAAGTGGAGTTTGCAAAGTGGAGGGGATGTGGTTCATTATCGTCGGCGTGGTCAGTGAGGTTCGTTAGGGTAGGGTGTCCATTAGCTGCAAAGAGCGCGTTATTCGTGGGGTAGCGGTTTCAATCTCGCGACTAATACATGGAGGCGTGGCAACAACGGGAGCTGACGTGGGTCTCTCCCCCAAAAAATTAATGCTCACGCCGCGGAATCGTCCGTGGCGTGAGCGTGTCTTATTCTTGACTTTCTGACCCTATCAGAACGGCAGGTCGTCGCCATTCGCCGCTGGCTCCGAAGGGGGGGCTGCCGGAGCCGCCGCGGGCGCGGGCGCGGGCGCGGCAGCGGGCTGCGTGGCGAACCCTTGCGGATTGTATCCGCCGACGGGCTGAGGCTGCTGGGGCGCGCTCTGCTGCTGAGGCTGATAGGCTTGCGGCTGATACGGCTGCTGAAATTGTTGCTGATAGGCGGGCGGCTGCTGATAGCCCATCGCCGCCTGTGGCGTGTAGGGCGAAATACGCCAAACGTTCAAGCGGTTGAAGAACACCACCTTGCCCTCCGGGTTCGTCCATTTCCGACCGCTAAGGTCAAAATCCACCACAATCTCCTGCCCAACCTGGAACTGGTCGATGAGCGTCGTACGGTTGTTCGTCAACTGGAACAGCACGTGTTCCGAATACTGGCTGTTCTGGCTCTGGATCTCCAACACAAACTCCCTCACCTGAAACGTCTCTGTCCTCTTCACGGTCTCGTGAACCTCTTCTAACTTTCCTATTGCTTGCATGTTGCGTATGTTTATTTTGCTTTATGTTTCATATTGCCTGGCGCACCGCCGGACTGTGGTCTGCAAAAGTAGGCATTTGGTTCGACTATCCGCCACCGCCACAGCCGCATTTTTAACCCTTTTTTTAGCTGACCACCGTCGCCACAAGCCGACGCTCGCCGCCCCAATCCCTAAACTCGCACAAGTATATCCCCTGCCACGTTCCCAACGCCAACTTGCGCCCCCTGATTGGGATCGTCACCGACGAGCCCACAAGCGTAGCCTTGCAGTGCGACGGCATGTCGTCCGGGCCCTCATCCACGTGGTCATACAGCCCCGCGCCCTCCGGCACAATCCTGTCCATAGCCGCCGCCATGTCGCTCCTGACGTCAGGGTCGCAATTCTCGTTTATCGTCAGCCCGCAGCTCGTATGGCACACGAACAGGTGCAAAAGCCCCATCTCTGGCAGCTCCGGAAGCTGGCGCAACACTTCCGACGTTATCAAGTGGCATCCCCGGCGCCTTGCCCCGAGGGTGAACTCTGTTTGGCTTGTCATTGTCGCTACGACGCTTTGTCTGTTAATTGTTGCCAACAAAGATAGAAATCTTTTTAACTTTGTATGGAATGCCCCCTCAGCGACTTACCAATCTTACTCAATGGCTCAGCTCTCGGCCCATCGCCTGCTTCCGTCTCTTCGCGAGATACTCTCCCTCCTCGTCATCCTTATCGTAGATGCCGGGTTCTGCTTCGCGCAGTCCGTCTCTTTCCGCCACGTCGGGATAGAGTCCGGACTCTCCATCTCCAAGGTCAACAGCCTCATGCGCGACGCCAAAGGCTTCGTGTGGGCTTCCACGGCCTGGGGCGTCGACCGCTACGACGGCTACGAGATCCGCACTCTCACGCTCCCCGATTCTCTCGCCTCGTCGTCCGAGGTCCTCTCCGTCCACGAGCTCGATTCCGACTCCCTGCTCATCAAGACCACCAACGGATTCCTCATCTACTCGCGACGGTGCATGACCTTCGCGCCCGCGGAGCCCTACTTCCGCGCACGAGGCACCACGGCCAATGTCGAGGACGCGTGGGTCGACAACTACAGGAACCTCTGGACCCACTCCAATCGGCGGGTGACGGTCTCCCCCATCAAAGGAAAGCCGCAAAGCTTCATGCTCCCGGCCGACCTCGACAACTCTTGCAACACGCGCTACGGACTCGCCCTCTACCTCGACAACGGATGCGTTCTCCGATGCTACGCCCCAAACGACGGAGACATGCCGGCCCCGCAGACCATCGTCACACCCCTCAAAGGATCCTGTCGACGCATGAAGGTCGATTTCGAAGGCAACCTCTGGATGCTCAACGCCCGCGGCGACAGCATCTGGTTCCGAAGGCAAGCGGGAATAGATTGGACGCTCGTCAACAACATGGCTGCGTGGAATGACCACAAGCCAAACAATATAGTCGACATGGTTGCCGACTCCAAGGGCAGGCTCTGGCTCGCCACCAAGTCCGACGGAGTCCTCATCGTCGACAGGGCGGCCGACAAGTGCATCCCGCTCAGGCGAGACCCCCTGCGCCCCGATGGCCTCCGTTCCGACAATTGCTCCTGCCTCCTCAGCTCGACCGACGGCTATGTCTTTGTGGGCTACGCATTCAGCGGTTTCTCCGTACACACCCCGACAGATTTCGTATTCGAGAACGTCATGACAGACAACCTCTCACTGACGTTCTCAAAGGTCATGTGCATCGTCTCCGACGGAAAGGAAAAGGCCTACCTCGCCTCCGACGACAACGGCCTCTTCTCCATGAACGTCAACACCAAGAAGACAGACCACCTCCTCTCCGCGCGCAATGCGCCCATCAGCGCGCTCCTCCTTCGCCCCGACGGCAACCTCTGGGTAGCCTTCGTCGACGGGAGACTGGCCGTCTCCAACAATGGCGCCACCCCAGTCCACATCCCTGACGACGTGCTGCCAGAATTTCGAGCCCAAGACTCCCCGCCGCGCATGGCGGTCGACAACCACGACAACGTCTGGATTGCCGCCGATTCCAGTGTTGCCATCAATCTCCATGGAGCACCGTCCAGTCAGTTCGTCAAGGTCAAGTCTCCCGGTACCGTCGTACGGCTCTCAACGCCCATGTCCGGCGACGGCGTTGTCGTACTCACCCGAACCGCCGTACTGCGCGCCAGGCTCGAGAACATGACCCCCGTCTTCGACACCCTGCTCGTCGCCGACGTCGCCCTGGAGAGAATCTACGATGCCGTAATCGACAAGCAAGGCGTCCTCTGGCTCGCTTCTGCGCGCCGCAAGGTCACGGCCTACGCACCAGATTCCAATTCTCACTTCTACGAGGTCGGAGGCATTTCGCAAATCAACCCTGTTTCGCTCCTCCCGCTCAATGGCGGGGGAGTCCACATCGCCACCCCGGAAGATGTCTACAAGGCGCAGTTCGTCCCGCAAGCCGCCTCAACTACAGTTTTTGAGCATTTCCACCGAGAGTCGCTCCTCAACGTCGGCCGTGCCAACCACCATTCCGTCTGCCAAATGCCCGACGGCGATGTCTGGATCGGCACCGAGCGGGGAGTAGTCGCCTTCCGACAGTCCGTCGGAAGCCATGCCGTGATGCGGAACGTCGTCTTCAGCAACCTTCTCGTCAATGGAGAGCCGGTCACGCCTTCCAAACGCTACAACGAGATTATGGTTCTCCCCGACGCGCTCCCCTACACAGACCACATCAATCTCCCCGTCTCCTCCGACGTCTTCTCCCTACGTTTCGCAGTCCCTTGCGCAAGCCAGTCCGGAATCTCCTACGTCAGCGAACTCGTCGGCCCGGTCTTGAAGTCCGAGTTGCTCAACGAGCCGGTCTTCACCTTCCACAATCTTCCTGCCGGAGATTACGTTTTCAAGGTCTGGGCCAAAGATTCCATGGGCCATCTCTCCAGCTCCCCCGCCTCGCTCACTGTACATGTCCGCACCCCATGGCGAGAGTCGGCATGGGCGCGCGGTTTCATGATTTTCGCCGGCATCCTCATGGCCGTCCTCTTCACCTACATCATAGTGAGCTACCGCGGGGCCGTCAAAATCAACGAGATAGCCAAAGCGCAAGCCGAACGAGCCATGACCTCAGCCGAAGTAAGCGTCCTCCGCCGTCAAGCTCTCGTCGACATGGCCTACGACATATCTTCATCCCTCGCACCGCTCTCCTTCGACGTGGGGGACGCCGCCAACTGGAAAGGGCTCAGCCCCGAGGTCGCCATCCGGATGAATCGTCTCAACGACCGTCTCATGTCCACCAATAGCCTGATAACCAAGGTTATAAACTCCGCCGAGGTCGATTATCTCGAAGAGTCTTTCGCCGTCCGCAACGACGTCTGTGGCTACGTCCGCCAGATATGCTCTTCCGTGGCCGACATCATATGCGGCTCCGTCGACGTGAGGTTCTCGTCCCCCATGCGAAATTGCTTCATCGCCTTCGACGCCGTCACTTTGCGCTACGTCGTCGTCGACATCCTCTCCGACGCCATCCTCTCCGCGCAAGAGGAGGGATTCGTGAACGTACGAATCGACAAAGAGAGAGTCAAGACGTCCATGGTTTCTATTACTTTCGAGCTGGGCGGCATCCTCCCTGTCGGCAGCCGATACTTCGGCAAGTCGCAAGAAGAAATAACACTCCGCAAAACTGTCATAGATCGTCTCGCAAAGATGAACGCCGAGCTTTCCACCCACATGAACTCCGATGGCATGAACTTAGTCATCTTGCAGATTCCTGCCAATAAATCCTAAATCTCTTGTCAAGGCCTAAAAATCCCGTCATTCAATCCCATGACCCAGGCTCCCGATTACATTAATTTCGCAGCCAAGTCGATTGCCAATAGTGTCTCATTCCCACATTTCCCCGCCTCGACACACCTTCCTTTTCACTTTTATCAGCGAAAAGCATGAAAAATTAGGCGTTTTTAGTACCTTCGCCCCTCGAATTGCGCCCCCTACACGCCCCGTGGCTTCTGATCGGGAACGCACTATCTCTTCTAACGTATTAAAAATCAGATATAAATAGAGCTATTTTATAAAAGATGGCAGCACTACAAACGTTGAGAAACAAGGCCGCTTGGTTCATAACGGGTATCATCGCCCTCGCACTACTGGCCTTCATCCTGACCGACTTGCTCGGAAGCGGCAGCAGCCTTTTTATCGACCGCGAGACGGTCGGCGTCATTGACGGTAAAGCTGTCAAGATTCAAGATTTTGAACAAAAGATTCGGATGGCCGAGGATTTCGCCAAGATGAATTCCAACGGCGCGCTCTCCGACGAGGCGCAAAACCAAATCCGCGAACAGGTCTGGAACGACGAGATCGCAGCCATCACATTCGGCGAGCTCTACGAGAAAGCCGGAATCGTCGTGACACCCGACGAACTTCTCGACATGGTCATCGGACAGAACATCTCACCCATGCTCCGTCAGCTCTTCACCACCCCCCAGACCGGCATCTACGACAAGGCCCAAGCCGAGAATTTCCTCCGCAACAAAAATTCCGACGCCAACGCCTACTTCTTCTGGGCCAACGTCGAGAAACAACTCAAAGACTCCAGGCTCGCCGAGAAATATATGAACCTCGTCCGCAAGGGCGTCGTCCTCAACAAGGCACAGCTCGACAACGAGCTCGCCAAGAGGGCGAATTCCTACAGCGTCAACCTCGTCAACGTCCGCTACTCCGCCATCCCCGACAGCACAATCTCCGTCTCCGACGCCGAAATCCGCGAACGGTTCAACAAAGACAAGGAACTCTACCGGGTCGCCGACGGACGCGACATAGAGTACATTGCCTTCCCCATCCGACCGACCGACCTCGACCGAGAAGATGCAGTCAAACAGCTCGAGTCGCTCAAAGCCGACTTCGCCGCCCCCGAGACCAACGCCTACGATTTCGCCCAGATGAACTCCGAGACCGCAGCCGTAGAGCGCTTCCTCCGCCCCGCACAGCTAAGCACATCCCTCGCACAATTCGTCGAGACCGCCCAAGTTGGTGAGGTCTACGGTCCCTACGAAGAAGGCAACGCCTACAAGCTCTCTCGCCTCGCCGCCATCGCCATGAGACCCGACTCCGTCAAAGCACGCCACATCCTCATCCGCGACAACAAAGACTTAGCCGACAGCCTCCTCAACGTCGCAAAGGGCGGTGCCAACTTCGCCGAACTCGCACGTCAGTACAGCCAGGACCCCGGCTCCGCCATCAACGGCGGCGACCTCGATTGGTTCCCCGACGGAGCCATGGTCCCTGAATTCAACGAGGCCTGCTTCAACGGCAAGAAAGGCGACATCACCCTCGTCCAATCCCAATTCGGCTACCACATCATCAACATCCAAGACCGAGGCGTCGAGACAAAGAAATACAGCATAGCCACCATCGAGAAGACGCTCCAATACAGCCAGCGTACCCAACAAGAAGTCTACGCCCAGGCCAACGCCTTCGCAGCCAACATCCGCGATGCAGGCAGCTTCAGTGCCGTCGTCGACTCATCCAACGTCATCAAACGAGTCGGCCGCTCCATCCGCTCCAACGCCCAGTCCGTCAACTCCATCCGCCATGCGCGTGAACTCGTCAAGTGGGCCTACGAGGCTTCCATTGGCGACGTATCCAAAGTCCTCCTCCTCGACGACGAGTTCATCATAGCTACCCTCACAGGAATACAAGAAAAAGGCTACGCCCAAGTGGCCGACGTCTCCGCCTCCATCGCTGCTCAAATCCGCCGCGACAAGAAAGCAAAGACCGTCGCCTCCGCCACACAAGGCAAATCTCTCGAAGAGATTGCGGCACTCTACAACACCAAAGTCGACACCGCAACCGCCATCTCCTACGAACTCAACAGCGTACAAGGTGCCGGCCTCGAACCAGCCCTCGTCGGCAAGATTGTAGCTTCCGAATCTGGCAAGGTCGTCTCCGCCGTCAAGGGCAACAATGGCGCCTACGCCTTCGCCATCACAAGCATGCAACCACAAGAGGTCGCAGAGCAGCAAGTGCGGGCGGCTTTCGAGCAACGCTCCATGCAACTCCCATACCTCATCCACCAAGTCGTGACCGACGTTGATGTTGAGGACAACAGAATATTGTTCTACTAAGCTCTCTCACAATCATCTAAGCAAAGGCCGCGCCCCACATGGGAGTGTGGCCTTTCGCCTTTTCAAATAACTTCCCAAGTCACAAAATGGTTGCCAAAAACGACTTAACACCCGCTCAAAAATTCCTACGACTATATCATGACGACGACCGAGTCGCCGCCATCAAGAGCCACTTCAGCTCAAACGATAAGCCAGCGGGCTTAGTCGTCAGCTCCCTTGTGGCCTCTTGCAGGGCCGCAGCCGTCGCCGCCACAAATGGCAAACGTGTCGTTGTCCTCTGCGCCGAACGCGAAGACGCGCCCTACGTCTATCAAGACCTCTGCTGCCTACTCGGCACCCAACGAGTCTTTTTCCTCCCCTCCTCATTTCGCCACGCCCCAAAGGCCGACGGCTACGACGCCCAAAACGTCCAGCTCCGAACAGAGGCCCTCGCCCATTTCGCCTCCGATTCCGCCCCCGTCACCGTAACATACGCTGCGGCAATGGCCGAGAAGGTCCCAGCATCCAAAAAACTCGCCAAAGAGTTCCTATCCATCCACCGCGGAGACAAGATTAGCCAATCTTTCCTGGCCGACACCCTCCTCGAATACGGGTTCGAAAGGCAAGATTTCGTCACCGCCCCGGGCCACTTCTCCATCAGAGGCAGCATTGTCGATTTCTTCTCATTTGCCCAGGATAGCCCCACCCGAGTCGACTTCTTTGGCGACGAGGTCGACTCCATAAGGTCCTTCGAAGTCGATACCCAGCTCTCTTCCCAAAAGATTGAGGCCGTCGACATCGTACCCGACCTCGCCCGCGCCGATGCCGAGACCGCGCCAGACACCCTCACCACTTTCGCCCAATCCCTCCCCCCCGACACCGAGCTCTGGTTCTTCAATCGCCAGCTCTGCGCACAAATGCTCGACGCGCACTACAAGTCCGTCGTCGAGTCCGACGACACAGCCTACCCCATCTCGCTCACTTCGTTCTGCACTTCAGCCCAGTGGCTGGCCGATGTCAGCTGCCGCTGGGTCGATGTCGTCGACGGCAAGTCCGACATAGGAATCGACTGGCAGACAGTCCCACAACCACTCTTCAAAAAGAATTTCGACCTCCTCGAAGACGACATTTACTACAAGTCCGCCGACCTCTACAAAGTTTTCCTCATCTCAGACAACAGCCGCCAGCTCCAGCGTCTCCGCTCCATACTTAGCGAGCGAAAACGAAACCTCTCCTATTCCGAGCTCAACCTCGCTCTCCATGGCGGCTTCGTCGACAAGAAGGCAAGGCTCTGCTTCTACACCGACCATCAAATCTTCGACCGCTTCCAGAGGTTCACGCAGAATGAGATTGCCGGTTTTTGCGGATAATTTCCAA
>JAFPDB010000143.1 GCA_017390085.1 Bacteroidales bacterium
CATTCCCGTACAAAGTCAGAGCTGCGGCATCTTTTTCAAGTCCAAAAGCCAATGTTCGCAACGCTATGGCGTTCTCAAGCTCGTCGCCGTATATTAGTCTCTCCCTCACCGCCTTGAGTTTCCACTTTGTTTTTACGGCATAATACCCTACCTTTACCGTTATTTCTCCCCTCCCCACCGACCAATCTTGGCAAGCTTTTTGCTTGCGTCTTGTCATGACTCTGTTCCGAAGCCTATACACTTATCTCGTCGCTGCCATCGTGGCAGTCTCGCCATCTTCGGCAATGTCCGGGGGTGACGATAATCCGCTCTCGCAGAGGGCTGGCTATGGGATGCCTGGTCAGGCTGTCGACCTTGGACTGTCGGTTCTCTGGTCTGACCACAATGTTGGTGCCACTGGCCCGCAAGATGTAGGGCGTTTCTTCGGCTATGGCGACATTACGGGTACCGTCACCACCTGCTCCTATTCCGACTATGTCTCCCAAGATGTCGTAGGCTCCGACCGTGACCCGGCTTTCGTCTTCTGGGGTGGTGGATGGCGTATGCCTACCGCCTCCGAGATCAATGAGCTTGTCGAACGCTGTGAATGGAAATGGGTCGTCAAGAATGGTGTCCCGGGCTACGTCGTCTCGGGGCGAAACGGCTCAATATTCCTCCCCGTGACAGGTCAACGCTCCGGCAAAGAGTGGGCCTATCAGCAAACACGTGGATACTATTGGTCTGGTGAAATTAGCGAGGCTAACCGCGACTACGCCGGCGCCCTCTTCTTCCACAAAGGTGGAAAGATGCTCAAGGACTACCGCAAATTCTACGGCTTCGTAATACGCCCCGTAAAGGAGGAGTTCTAATCCTCGTCGTCCCCCTCTTCCAAGAATTGGCGAAGCGGCTCCAGGTAGTCCTCTTCCCATCCGCCCGCTATGTTATCATAATATTCGTCAGGTATGTTCGTCTGCTTAATGTAAATCTCTGTCCTGACGTTGCTCTTCGCCGTTAGCTTTATCGTGACGATTGACGGCTCGCCCTCGTCGCCGAAATACCACTCTTGGCAAATTTTCTTGTTCTCTTCAAATTCGAGGTTACGCCCGCAAATGTCTCCGTCCCACATCTCGAATTCCGAGCCGGGTTCAGTGCTCATCTTGGCCGGGTATCCCGTCCATAGCTCTATGGCGAACGGGTTGGTCATGGCTGCGTAGACCTCTTCCGCGCTCGCGCCAACCTTCATGTTCTTCTTGAAATCGCGCATCTTGATATATTTTCCACAAAGATAAAAAGATTCTATCCCCACAACAGCCTCCTCAACCGCACGAGATGCTGCTCCAGCCCTAATTGGCGTGTCCATCCCCATTGCTGCCCCATGCGTCCGCCTCCAACATCGCTCGCAAAAAAGTAGGGAAGTCGTTATTAAACGACCTCGTCAAACTTACAATCCTAAACCAAACGCTCCCTCCTTTTTGCCGTCTTGCGAAATTTAGCTACCTTCGGGTTTCATATCATCCGAATGAAACAAGAAAAATTCAGCTCCAAGATGGGCGCTATCGCCGCCGCGGCAGGCTCCGCAGTCGGACTCGGCAACATATGGCGTTTCCCCTACATCGTCGGCGAAGACGGAGGGGCGGCTTTCCTCCTTCTCTACGTCTTTTTCACCATAGTGATATCCATACCCGTCCTCATGACGGAATTCTCACTCGGGCGAATGACTGGGCAACCCGTCACCTCCGCCTTCAAGACCCTCTGCCCGGGCGGCAAATGGCAGGCCATTGGCATCCTTGGAGTGCTCACAGCCTTCCTCATCATGTCCTATTATAACATCGTCTCGGGATGGACGCTCTACTACTCAGTGGCCTCCGTGGGCGGATGGCTCGAAGGCCTCTCCGAAGACCAGATACGGCAATTCTTCATAAACATCTCAACCGACTCCGTCTCGTGCGTAGTCTGGCTCATCCTCATTCTCGCCGCCACGGCATTCATCGTCGCCAAAGGCGTCTCGGGTGGCATTGAGAGGTATAGCAAAATCCTCATGCCGCTACTCTTCCTGCTCATCATCGTCATGCTCGTCCGTTCCGTCACGCTAAGCGGCGCCGCCGAAGGGCTGACGTTCTACCTGAAACCGGATTTCTCCAAAATCACCCCCAAGACCGTCTTCGACGCCCTCGGCCAATCATTCTTCTCCCTGAGCATCGGCATGGGCACCATGACCACCTACGGCGCCTACATCCAGCGAACCCAAAGCCTCTCCGGCCTCGCCATGCGAGTGGCTGCCGTCGACTTCCTCGTCGCATTCCTCGCAGGGGCGGTCATCTTCCCTTGCGTCTTCGCCTTCGGCATCAACCCCGGCCAGGGGCAAGGCCTCGTCTTCGTGACGTTGCCCAACATCTTCAACATGATGCCACTCGGAAGGCTCTTTTCCGTAGCATTCTTCTCGCTGCTCGTGGTGGCCGCCCTCACGTCTTCCATCTCGCTTCTCGAGGTCGTCGTGGCATATATCAAGACATCCTTCAACATGGGTCGCCGCAAGGCAACCGTCATCGCGTCAGCGCTCACGCTGCTCTTTGGTGTCGCCTGCGCCTTCTCGCCGACATTCTTCTACATCGTCGACAACGCCACGGCCAACATCATGATGCCGCTCGGGGCCTTCTTCATCGTCATCTTCGCCGGATGGATTCTCCCCACTCAAAAAATCTTCGACGAACTCTCCATACACGGAACGCGTTTCAAACTCTTTAGGGCTTTCTGCTTCATCCTCCGCTACGTCGTCCCCATCGTCATCTTGATCATTTTTGCCAACGGCCTCTACTGTTGGCTCGCCTAATACACATTCTCACATAGGATGCCCCGACTCCCGCGGCTGGGCCGAAAGATTTGGGACGGCTACACCGCCTTCGCCATCCTGGCGCTCGCCTTCTGCCTCTCGTTCCCCATCCGCCGACACTTACTCTCCCCAAACGCCCCGCAGCGCGACGCGACGACCACCGGCGCCGATTCCGTCGTCCCACTGTGGCGACGCCCCGACTCGCTGTTCGTCAATACCGCCTCGCCTCGCCTCTTCGACATCTTCGCCTTCAACCGTACAGAGACGGCTTGGATCATATATTTCCGCGACCGCGGTGTCGACTATGAGTCAGTCTCACAGCTCGATACGCTAATCCCAGCCCTCGACCACGACCATCTACACAATATTGCCCACCTCATCTCCTTCCGGCAACGCCGGCGCAAGACGTCACGCCCCCACTCCTTCACCGACTCCCGCCATACTGATTCCCCCAAGCGTCAAAAACGCGTCCCGCTCTTTCTTGCCGATTCAGTCCAGATGTCCGCCGCGGGCATCTCCCCGGCCGCATGGGACACCCTCGCCCGCTTCCAGGCCACATACATACTCGCCGGCTCCATGACCATCGACTCGCTCGTCCGTTGCTCTCCAGCCGAGTTGGCCAGCCGGCTTCAGCCCCATGTCCGTTCCGCCCGCCGCACCCAATCTTCGCCCGACCACGTCGCCGCCCCCCCAGCCCCCGAACACGTCAACCTCAACACGGCCACGCCCGAGCAGCTCGTCGCCATCCCTGGCATCGGCGAGGCCACCGCAAGGCGGATTGTCGAGCTCCGCGTAAAGCTCGGAGGCTTCGTCTCCCCCGACCAGCTCCAAGGCTCGTGCCGAATCACTCCCGATAACTTCTTGTCCATGAGGCAGTTCCTCTATGCCGATTCCTCGGCCGTCGTCCCCGTCAATGTCAACTCCTCTAACGACACCCGCATGAGACGCCACCCCTATTTCCCGCAGCTCCTCGTCTCTCGAATCTGGCAACTAAAGCAGCAAAAACGAGGAGGGCGACTCTCAAAAGAAGACATACAATATTGCATCGACGGAATCGATGTCAGCCCCTTTTTCTGGCACTACGTGACATACTGACCACGTCGCGCAGCCTCAAGCCCTGCCTCACCATAACAGCCGCCATGGCCTCAACCACGTGGCGAAAATTTGACCCCGAACCACTCGCTAAAAAACTCCCATCTGCTTGCTTTTCACCCGATTATTTCGTTACTTTGCGCCGTTTCGTAAAAACAAAAAACATAAATACCAAACCAAAACAATAATGATCGTAGTTCCCATCAAAGAGGGCGAGAACATCGAGAGAGCCCTCAAAAAGTTCAAGAGGAAATTTGAGAAGACCGGCATCATGCGCGAGCTCCGCTCTCGTCAGGCCTACACCAAGGACTCCGTCATCCGCCGCGACAAGATGGCCAAAGCCATCTACGTCCAGAAGTTGCGCCGCGAGGAGGAGAACTAAAACAAGACCCCATCCTCACCCGCCGACCGTCAACCACGACGACGGCCCCCAAGTGTCAAAAAACATCATGACCAACCAAAGGAGGTGAGATAAAAACATATAGCCACGAAAAAACGCGCCATGGTCTCCAAACCATCGGCGCGTTTGGCTTTTTCTCCCCATTCCACAAAAACAAACCCGCGCCATGGACCCCACAATCCAAGAGTTCCTCGACCACATGCTCTACCAGCGGCGGTCCTCACCCCTCACCATCAAGACCTACGCCACCGACCTGCGTCTCTTCACCGAGTTCCTCAACCAAAACAACCTCGGCGACCCCGCACAAGCCACCCCGAAAAACATCCGGCG
>JAFPDB010000144.1 GCA_017390085.1 Bacteroidales bacterium
TAAGGAGGATCAAAATAGAATAATGTTTTGCCATTAGCACATAGCAAAGTTTTTTCAAAATCGCCTTCCAATATTTCCACTCGTTTCAACAATTCACTATCTGCCCTAAGTGTATCTCCATCACAAATCTGTGGCTGCATGTACTTTCCGCAAGGAACATTGAACAGACCTTTTTTGTTCACACGATACAACCCATTGAAGCATGTACGGTTTAGGAAGAAGAACTTTGCAGTATTCTCTATTGGGTCAAGATTCTTCCCATTGTAGCGTTGGCGTACTGCCATAAACATCTCACGTTTCGCCTCCATGTCTTGCAAAGCGTAATATTGCGCTTGAATCTCTTGCAATGCAAGTATCAATTCTTCCACATTGTCACGCACTGTTTTGTAACACGTAATCAAATCACTATTGATGTCATTGATTACGGCATGTTTGATATTTGGATGCTGTTGCAGCATGTAGAACAACATAGCCCCACCGCCAACGAATGGCTCTATGTATGTCGCATTATCCCAATTATCAAAGTCAGCTGGGAGTTTTGCTTCCAGTTGTTCTATGAGTTGTCCTTTTCCACCAACCCATTTGATGAATGGTTTTGCTTTTGTGTTCATTATTAATCCTTTTTTTGAACTAATGATTGTCAATCATCACTGTTAGTACCTTTCGTTTTATTGATAAGCTGACGAACATCAACGTCCAATAGAGATGCTACCTTGGTCAATGTTACTAAATCTGGTTGTGAGGTATTGGTACACCATTTTGAGATTGTTGCAGGATCTTTTCCTAATTGCTCGGACAACCATTTGCTTGTCCGCTTCTTCTCTACCAACACGACTTTTATGCGATTTATATCTTTCATCATTTATCTTTATTATTGTGTTCAGCGCAAAGATAATGGAATATTTTTAAAATAGGATTATTTTTGTTACACTTTTATTATTATTTAGCATATCAGCAAGAGGAAAACCAAAACTAAATTGTTGCTTTGCAATAAGAAATAAAGAGTTGTTTGACAAATATACTTATGCACAATGCAGAATTTAGAACTATTACCAAACCATTACCTCTATTGAGGCGAGAGACTCATAAAATGCTCATTTTAAGCTATTCTGCATAAACTAGCGGAATTTTCTAAAAAAAAACCTGAGGCCCCTCACCACCCCTTCCGCCCGCGCAACGCCGCCCGAAGCCCAACCACGGCCGTCATGAGCGGATATGCCCCTTCGAGCGGTACGGCTGCCCAAAGCCCTACTCCCGACCTCATCAGCCCGCGCCCCGCCACGTACGTCAACAAGTCCAGCGTCAGCTTAGCGCCAAACACGGCGGCCGCTCCACCCCACCCCATATGCCCCATCGCCGCGAGGGCTGCACCCGACGGCCATGCCGCCACGGCGGCCAGTACGCTCCACGCCAAGGCGATGACCGCGCCATGCCCCTTGCTGCGCTCGTAGCAGCCCGCCTTGCAGAGCCACCGCGCCCTTTGGCGGACGTAGGCCCCGATTGTCGGGGGGGCTGACGTCTCGACAAGGGCGTCGGGGTGGGCCGCGTAGTCTATTTTCGCCCCCGAGGCTATGGCGTGGCCCAGGAGGAACATGTCGTCGCCGCTGGCGATGTCGAGACGCTGGTCGTGAGCCACGAAAAGGTCGCGGCTGAAAGCCATGCCCGCGCCATTGGCCATCGTCGGGTGGCGCAGTATGGCGCTGCCGGCCGTAATGGTCTGTAGGCAAACGAATTCCATCTCGATCATCCGCCCCAAGAGACCATTGCCGCGCATGACTACGGGCAGCAGGAGCATGAAGTCGCCCGCGGGGACTGAGCGGCGCAATGTGTCGAGGAATGCCGGGCCAACATGGCAGTCGGCGTCAATGGTCGCGACTGCTCTTGTACGCGCCATGCTCACGCCCGTACTTTGGGCGAATTTCTTGCCTTTGGGCGAGGTGTTGGCCACAATGCAGACACGTTTGTCGCCCTCCCAACGCTCTTGTAACCAAGATGTTAGGCTCGGCTCAACGTGATCCGTGACGACGATCAGGCGGTCGTCGTCGCTCATGGCCGCCGTCAGCGAGACGAGGCACCTCTCGAGTGTCTCTCGGGGCTCGTGAGCCGTGCAGACGACGACCGTCAGCGGTTCGTCGGAACCCAACAGGCGTGTCGCCGCGCGTCGGCGACCAGCCAGGGCCATTGCTGAAGCCATCGTCCAAAAGGCGTAGGGCAGGAGCATGGCCAGGCAGACGGCGAGCGCGGTCATCGGCATATAGCCCTTTCGCCCAGACGCTCCATCGAGAACGACTTCTTCACCTTCGTGAGGTTGGCTATTTGTTCCATGATGGCGGCGGCTTGCTCGTCGGTCGTGGCTGTCTGGAGGTTGAGGTAGGCGTCGTCGAGCATCCGGATTATGACTTTCATGCGAAGCTCGTCTACGGCCCGCGGGACGAGGTAGTCGAGCTGCTCCTCCTCTCTCTTTATGTCCGTATAGCGGCTGTGGATCCGGCTGAGCTGCGGACGGCTTATGGCGCTGGCCACGAATCGGACCACGTCTTCGTCGGCCATGTTGATGAAGTGTCGCTCGTCGATCGCCGTGGGGTCGGCGGCGTTGCGGTATTCGTCGAGAATCTTGTTGAACGTTGGGTCGGGGGTCTGAATCTGGTCGGCGTCGAGCGACTCTATTATGTATTGCGCCACGGTGGGTTGCCCCTCGGTCTGCTCCATTTTGGATTGCGCGTAGGTCACGAAGAAGCGCATCACCTCGCGCATCTCAATATCCTGCTGTTGGGGCTGCGCCGCGGGCTGCGGCTGTGGTGCGGGCTCCTGGTTTGGCGCGGGCGAGTAGCCCAGTTGCGCGAGTCCCTGAGGCGAGAGGTCGGGCGGCAAGTCGGGCGGCAGGCTCTGCCGGACTGGCTGTTGCTGTTGGGCGGCTTGCTGGGTCGCGCGTTGTTCGGCGTAAGCCTGTCGGCGTTGTTCCGCCACGTCGAGGTCGCGTTGCCGCGTGGCGTTGTTGACGAGCTGTTTGCCCAGGGCGTCGAAGACGGTCTTGATGTCGATGCCCATCATTTCGGCGCACTGCTTGACGTAGACCTCGCGGGTTAGGGCGTCGCCGATTTGCGCGATTGAGGCCACGAGGGTGTGGACGGCTTGCGCCTTCTTCAGGGGGTCGTTGCCGGCGCCGTCGAGCAGCGCCCGGCGCTCGTATTCGAGGAAGTCGACCTCATGCTCGGCCACGTAGGCCTGAAACTCTTCGGTCGTATGTTTCCGCGAGAAGGAGTCGGGGTCGTCGTCGTCGGGCAGCAGCAGCAGCCTGACGTTCATCTCCTCGTGGAGGATCATGTCTATGGCGCGGAGCGAGGCGTGGACTCCCGCCTTGTCGCCGTCGTAGAGTATGGTGACGTTGCGAGTGAATCGCTTAATGAGGCGTATCTGCTCCTCGGTGAGCGAGGTGCCTGTCGAGGCCACCACGTTGCCAATGCCGCACTGGTGCATGGCGATGACGTCGGTGTAGCCCTCGACGAGGAAGCATTTGTCGACGCGGCTGATCTCCGCGCGCGCCTGATAGATGCCGTAGAGCGTCTCGCGCTTGTTGTAGATAGGGGTCTCGGGCGTGTTGAGGTACTTGATGCTCACGCCTTTGGTGGCAGCGTCGAGGACGCGCCCCCCGAAGCCGAGAATCTTGCCCGACGTGCTTTGGATCGGGAATATGACGCGCCCGCGGAAGTAGTCGTAGAATGTGTTGTTCGACTTGTTCTCGCCAACGAGGCCCGCCTCGACGAGAACGTCGACGGCGTAGCCGTCGGCCTGGGCTTTGGTCAGGAGCTGGTCGCCCTTCGCGACCGCGTAGCCCAGGCGGAACTTGGCGATGATGTCGTCGCGGAAGCCGCGGCTGCGCCAGTAGGTCATGCCGTAGGCCTGACCCTCGTCGTCCTGAGTGATGTTGGCCTCGAAGAGGCGCGAGGCGTACTCGAGCGAGGCGTAGAGGGCGTCGCGCCGCCGTTGGGCAGCGTCCTCGGCTGGAGTCAGCTCCTCTTCGGGAACGCTGATTCCCAGGCGGTTGCCAAGCAGGCGCAGGGAGTCGGGAAACGAGAGTTTCTCGATCTCCATGATAAAGGAGACGGCGCTTCCGCTCTTGCCGCAGCCGAAGCAGTGGAAGAAGCCTTTGCTCGGATTGACGCTGAAGGAGGGGGTCTTCTCGTTATGGAATGGGCAGCAACCCATATAGTTACTCCCTCGGCGCAACAGCTTGACGTAGTCGCCGACTATGGAGACGATGTTGTCGTTGGCAGTTTCCGAAATCTGTCTGACAACGCTATTGGGAATGAGCGCCATTGCGATGACGAATGCGGGGGTGAATAAAAAACGAGGTCGCCGAATTCTGGTTCGGCGACCTCTAAATCTTTGGCATTGAGGGTGTTTTTTCTGACGCGCCGAAGGCCTTTACGGGGGCGTCGGCGTCCCTATTCGCCGGAGTTGGTAATCCAGCTCTCGATGTGGTATTGCCCCTCTACAATCTGCTCTTGCATTTTCTCGGCCTCCGTGATGTTGCTGAAGTCGGCAATCACCGCCACGAAGTGGTCTTTGCGTATGCCGACGAACGCGCGGTCGAAGCCTTTGGAACCGAGTTCCTCCACGCGCTTGATGGCGGTCTGCTCGTCGCGGTAGCTGCCCACGATGACGTTGTACCTCTTGGTGAGGGGTTTCGCCACAAGCGGGTCCGTTTTTGTCGTCTTGGGCGGCTCTGGCGCTGGGGCGGGGACCTGCTTCACGGTGTCGGCTGGCTCGGGTTTTGGCTCCGGGGCTGGGGCGGGGGTCTCGACGGACTGTTTCTCCGCGAAGAAGTATTTGTAGAAAGCGTTGTCTTTGTGGAAGTAAAGGACGACGCCCGCGATGAGCAGGAGCAGCAAGATGATAAGCAGCACGATGAGCGGTTTCTTGCCGCCGCGCGATTCGTCGTTGTTGTCGGGAGTGGGGGAGGAGAGGTCTGCTCCCGGTGTCGTGCTTTCCGGCTCGGGTTGTGGCTCGGGCTCTGGTAGCGGCTCGGGCTCGGTCGACGCGGTGGCGGCCTGCTCTGCCACGATGGCCTCCGCCGTCGCCTCTTCCGTCGATTGCGCCTCGGCATCGTCGATGTCGTCGACCTGCGTGAAGTCGGTGCGCCCCATCGAGTCGCGCGAGAATGTGCCGATGCCCGCCAGGGTCACGGCCTTTCCGTCGCTCAAGTCGTTGTTGTAGGAGTCGACAATGTCGGACACGCGCCTTTGGGCGTCTTCCTCGGAGATGCCCTCTCCTGCCATGATGGCGGCGGTAAGCTTGCCGTCGTCAAAATTCAGGTAGGGATTGAAGGAGAGTTGGACTTTGTCGTCTTCGCGGAGCGCCATGACGCACCCGAACTGGGGGATTATCGCCCTCGAATCGTCCGACAATAATTGCTTTATGTATTTTTCCATTTGATTCTCAGTATGTTAGCTCCGAAGCCAGCATTCTGTGTTTTAGCGGTATGCCTATTATTATTCCTATGTGCAGCCACCGCAGTTTCACAAAGATAGGCAATTGATTGAAATATTTGGCTTATAGGGGGCTTTTTTGAGTGGGGCGGAGGGGGTGTGGGAAAAATTACATTTTTTTTTCGCGGTGGCGATACGTGTGAGGCGAGTGTCAGTTGTCTAATATTCGGAGGGCGGGAGAAAGGCCCTCTCAACCGAAGTACTGAAGCTAAGGACAAAATACATCTAAGAAACTATGAAGGCAATGTCATTCGATCAGCTGAAGGCCGACACCGGGGCCTTGGCGGCGTTGCGGACGATGAGCGTAATGTCTGCGCTTGCGGCAGACAAGAATTTCATGGATCATTTCTACTTGTCTGGCTATGAAGGCCTTTGCGTCTCTTTAGGGCATGAAGATTTGACCCGCAGCATCATCTCCACGGCAGTCCCGATGGAGGGAGAGCTTCTGGTTGTGGGCAGCGACGAGCATTGCGCCATGTGGCGCGGTGTCTGCGCAAGCCTCCGCATCAGGGTCTCCGCCATCGACATGGGTGCCGAAGACATTGTCGCGGCCACTGAGACCCTCCTGAAAGTAAATCCGCGCATCACGCATATCCTCTGCACAGCTCAGGCCGAGGCCTTGACAATCAAGGCCCTGACGGGTCTCGCCCACCGGATGGGCAAGTCGGTAATTGTCGACTGCTCGGCCGAGAACATGGACATGGCAGAGATCGAGGCCTCGGGCGTCGACTTCGCCATCTCGGCGGCCGATTGCGCCGAGACGGTGAGCGTAATCGTGGCCCGCAGGAGCCGACTCGTCATGACCGAGGGCAACGCGCGCCGCCGCGAGCACGACATCTACACCGCTTGGCAAGAGAGCCTCGCCTGCCGAACTCCGCGAATGAAGCCCATGGCCTAAACGCCAGCAACCCAACTATCGCGATATATAATATAGGCGTCGCCCCCATCTCCGGGAGGTGACGCCTTTTTCGTGCCCCTCAGCCAAAAGAATCCGACGCCCAGCCCCCAAGCGAAGGGGGCTGGGCGTCGGGCGGGCTGCTTATTGTAGAGGTGTTATTTGCGTTTGCCAAGGTCGAAGCCGAAGATGGCGCCGCTCGAGTCCCCGCCCGCTAGTTGTCCGAAAAGTCGATTACGGCGCAGAAGTCGAACGACGGATGCTCCGCCACGCCGACGCCCGCCTCGTTGAAGTTAGGGTCCATGATGAGCTCGCGGTGCCCGCGGCTCGCCACGCCGTCGTCGACAAGGAGCTGGATGACGATGTAGACGGCCTCCTTGTTGCCATAGGAGCAGCACTCGCCGGTGTAGGAGCCGAAGCCGTAGGCCGAGAGCCGCTGGCGGAGCGTCTTGCCACTCGAGTCGACGTGGCCCATGATGTTGTTCTTGTTCGAGTCGTCGGCAAACTCTTGCGCGGCTTTTGAGAGTTTGGAGTTCCTCTTCAACTTGCCGATTGGCCTGGCCTTTTTCATGTACCGGATGCACTCCTTGACGGCATCCACGCCCCCGTTGGTCAACATCTCGATTTGCCCTGGCTCTATGTACGACATCCCGCTGGGCGTGAAGTAGCTCAAGAACGTCTCGAGCCTCTCTTTGGCGTAGCGTTGGGGGTTGGTGCGGGCGAAGTTCAGCTCTGCGATCACTTAGTCCTCGACGTTTTTGCTGAATTGCGCGGTGGCGCACTGCAGGGAGAGCAGCATAGCTGTCAGAAGGGTCGTGATTCTCATCGAGAATGGGTGTTTTTGTGGTGTCAGAATTGGAAGTAGATGAACTTCTGGAGGTCGGCCGTCACGAATTGGTAGATGACGATGACGATCAGTGCGACGGCCACGGCCATGAGCGGCAGCGGCATCATGGCGAAGCAGACGCGGTAGCGCCGTTTGAGCCTGTCGGGCAGCCAGTGGACGACCATCCCGAGGGCGAAGATTATGAAGACGGGCGCATAGGCCTCCAGTATTGCGGGGATTTGGGCGGTGTTCCATGGCGAGCCGATCTTGTCGACCATCTGGGTGGCCGTCTCCCACGCCACCTGATTGGCCTCGGCCGGGTTGAGGTTGGAGCCGGCGCGGAAGAAGAGCCTCGTGAAGGATATGTAGACAAATGTTTGGGCTATGGCCCAGGCCCTCTCGAGCCATTTAAGCTCCCATGGGGCGCGCAGTGCGTTGTAGAGGCTCCGCAGAGCGCTGCAAATAGCTATGACGCCCAGCCATACGGCCCCCATCCGCGCCAAAGGCCATTGGCCGTAGACGGCTGCGGCGGTCATGGCCGCGGCTATCGACGCCGATATCATGGCGCGGGCGTGGATGCCTACGTTCGACCACCATCGCCAGATGAGTATCCCGATGCCGTTCAGGCCGCCCCAGATCATGAAGTTCCAGCTCGCGCCGTGCCACAGGCCGCCCAGGAGCATCGTGTTCATGCGGTTGACGTTGCTCGTGATGCCCTTGCGGCGGTCGGGGCGCAAGAGGGCCTCGACGGCGCACCATCCCGCCACGAAGACTACCGCCACGGCCACCCATATCGACCCTGAGAGTATCGTCCCGACGACGGCTATTGTGGCGATGACGGCGTAGGTGCCGAACGTCGCGCGGCGGTTGCCGCCCATAGAGATGTAGAGGTAGTCCTGGAGCCATTTGGAGAGCGAGATGTGCCACCGCTTCCAGAATCCGCCGCAGTTCGTGGCCTTATAGGGCGAGTTGAAGTTGGTGGGGAGGTGGAAGCCCATCAGCAGGGCCACGCCGATGGCGATGTCGGTGTAGCCCGAGAAGTCGGCATAAACTTGCAGCGAGTAGACGAACAGGGCCGAGAAGTTCTCAAACCCGCCATACATCGTCGGGTTGGTGAAGACGCGGTCGGCAAAGTTGACGGCAAGGTAGTCGGCCAGGATGATTTTCTTGGCCAGGCCGTTGACAATCCAGAAGACGGCTATGCCGAACCACCTCCGCGACAGGGAGTAGGGGCGGGAAATCTGGCGGACGAACTCGTTGGCGCGGACAATCGGGCCGGCCACGAGCTGCGGGAAGAAGCTGACGTAGAAGCCGTAGTTGAGGAAGTTGTCAAGAGGAGCTATGCGGCGGCGGTAGATGTCCATCAGGTAGCTGATGCACTGGAAGGTGTAGAACGAGATGCCGACGGGCAGCCATATGAAGTCGATGCTGAAATGCCCGTCGACGCCGATTATGGCGTTGCCCAGGGCGGCAAGGTAGTCGTGGACCTCGAACTCGGTGCCGCATATCTGGTTGACCATGTCGACGGCGAGGTAGGCGTACTTGAAGTAGCCCAGCACGACGAGGTTCACGACCACGCCCGCGGCCACCCACGCCCGCGCCGCCAGCGGGGCCCTGGCCGCCTTGGGCAGCCCGGCCACGCTCTTGCCCACCTTCCGGCCCACGAAGTAGGAGAGGCAAGTGGCCACGATGAGAAGGACCGTGAAGTCGCCAGACGTCTTGTAGTAGAAGAATGTGGAGACGAAGAAAAGGAACGCGTTCCTCATCAAGATCCTGTTCCGCCCGATGAGGGCGAGCATGAGCATGACAAAGGCGAAGAACGCCCAGAAATAGAACTGAGTGAAGAGCAGGGGGTGCTGGTCGTCGAAGGCGAAGACGTTGTATAGCAACGCCTTGGCCAAGTCGAGTAGGCTATATGGGCTCGTTGTCATCAGATGGTTCTTGGTCGAGATAGAAATTGAGGAAGGCGTCGTAGAAGAGCGCGCCGACGAGTTTGTAGCCTTGGCGCGAGAAGTGTACGCAGTCGCGCTGCGCGAGCCCGGCCTTTTGCCATTGGCTCATGGACCCGAGGCCGCCCATGACGCTGAAGAGGTCCCAGAAGCCGCCCTGCCATTTCTCGGCCATGGAGGCGAAGGCCTCGCGCGCCAATGGCCCGTTGGCGTTGACGATGCGACGGCGGCGGCGCTGGCGGCGCTTGGTGTCGTTGTTGGAGATGAAGATGAACGCGCAGTCGGGGTTCACGCGCCGGGCGATGGCAATGAGGCGGTCGTA